>CANBZE010000079.1 GCA_947373775.1 Alphaproteobacteria bacterium | reverse complement strand
CCGGATTGAACAACGCCCGGACCATGCCGTAGATCAAGGGATCGGGCGCACTGTCGCGCGTCACCCAATAGGCGCGGGTGGCGACCGTTTCCACCGCGCCGCCGCCTCCCGGATAGGCGCCGGCGGGAATGACGGCGCGCTCCAGCTGCGGCACGGCCTGGATCAGCCGGTCGCGGCCTTCGCCGTCGATCGGCGCAAGCCGCGCGACATGATCGGCCAGCAAATTCTTCACCGAATCCAGCGGCACACCCGCGACGGTGAAATAGGCGTCGATCTTGCCATCGCGCATCATCTGGCCCGCATTGTCGTCGGAGACGATCTCGCGCACCCGCACCCGGTAAGCGTCCAGGATGGCGCGGCTGCGCACCACGCCGCCGCTGCCCGGCGGCCCCAGCAGCACGCGCTTGCCGCGCAAATCACTCACCGACTGGATGCTGGATTTGGCCGCCACCACCAGATGGGCTTCTTCGGGAAACAAGGCGGCGATCACCCGCAGATGCCGCGCCGGACGGCGGAAGGCGCCCTGGCCCGCCACCGCAGCGGCGATCACGTCGCCATCGGCGAAACCGGAATCCACCGCGCCGCTGTTGACGGCCCGCAGATTGTCGGCCGCGCCCTGGCTGGTGCGGGCCGACAGGATGACGCCGGCCGGACCGCACACCGTGGCGGTATCGCAGCGGCCCACGCCCAGGGGATGGCTGATCACCCCGGCCATGGCCTGGCCGACGGGAAAATAGACGCCATCGGTGGAGCCAGTGGCGATCTGGAAGGAAATGCGCATCGGCCCGGCATCGGACAGGCCCATCTTGCCGCCGGTCACCAGCGCGCCAACCACCAGCGCCACAAAGGCGAGCAAGGCGATCAGGGCTGCAAGACGCTGCGACATGATCCGAAAGGTTAACCTTTTATTGCGTCAGGACTGGGGCGTTTAACGGGTATTAACGGCGCGAATCCGCTTGCTTCTATATGGGCCCATATACTTAAGGGTTTGTTGACTGGGGTACTGGCACTCTGCGCGCAGCGATTTTCGAGGCTGCCCCCCAATGGCTTTCAAGCCCGCCACCCGTATTTCCCTGGCCATCATGCTGCTGGGCTCTTCCGCCATCGGCGCCCAGGCCGGTTGGTTCTCCTCGTCCACGAAGGACGCGAAGGATGAAAAATCCGCCCCTGCTGCGTCCGGCACCAACCTGGAAACCAGCATCCAGCAGGCACAGGCGCTGCGTCTGTCGGGCAATTATGCCGAAGCGGTCAAGCATCTGTCGCAGCTGATGATGGTGGCGTCCGACGATCCGGGCGTGGTCAGCGAATATGGCAAGACCCTCGCCGCGATGGGCCGCGCCCAGGATGCGGTGAACTTCCTCACCCGCGCCGGACAATTGCAGCCCACCGACTGGACCGTGTTTTCGGCGCTGGGCGTGGCCTATGACCAGATCGGCAACCAGAAGGACGCGCAGGGCGCCTATGAACATGCCCTGGCCCTGAAGCCGGGCGAGCCCAGCGTGCTGAGCAACTACGCCCTGTCGCGCATGCTGGCCAATGATCCGGTCATGGCCAGGAACCTGGCCGGCCGCGCCGAAATCGCCAATACGAGCGCCCACGACACCAAGATCGCGGCCAATATCGCCCTGATCCGTTCCACAGCGCCCGAAGCGCCCGGCGCCTCCTATGCGGTCAACACGCCCGCGCCGATGCCCAGCATGGCCCCGCCGCAAGCCGTGCCGCGCATGCCGGTCGCGCCCAACTCCATCGGCGCGCCGCGTCCGCTGGCTGTCCCGAATAACGGCATGATCGAAGCCACGCCGCAGATGGCCCCTCAGATGGCGCAGAATGGCAGCGTGGTGATGCAGCGCGTGCCCGCCGATCCTCTGGCCGGCCCCGTCTTCGGCCCGGCGATCAGCGCCGCCAAGGCGCCCCGCCCGCTGACGCCCAAGAAGGCCGTCGCCAAAGCCGAAGTAAAAAAAGGCGAGGCCCTGGACATGAGCACCGCCCGCTCGGAAAGCCCCAAGCCTGCGGCCATGCCCGCTTCCGCCACCGCGCCTGGTGTGAAAAGCGCCGCCACCCAGGCGGAAGATCTTCAGGCCCGCGCCGAAGCGCTGGCCAAGCAGCTGACCAACAAGCCCGCGGCCATCGCCGCCGCCAAAGCCGAAGCCAACAAGCCCAGCGCCCCGCATGTCTTGCCGGAAAAGACGGCTGCAACCGGGCCGGTGAAGGCCGCCGAGGCCAAGCCCGCCGTGCCTGCCCCGCATTTGCTGCCGGCAAAGACCGCCGCCGCCCCTGCTCCGGCCAAAACAGCCACAGCGCCCGCGCCCAAGGTTGCGCCGCAGCCCGCGGCCAAGACCGCCGCCGCCAAGCCGAAGGACTCCGTCCCGGCCCTGCGCGTCAGCTCCAGCGCTTATTAGCCAAAGGCACAATCCAAAGACGAAAGGCGCGGATACTCTCCGCGCCTTTTTTCTTACACGGCTATTCCGCGCGAGGGATTTTGTGGCCTGAGCAGGAGCGCGGAGCGATGTGGGCGAATAGCCCATGAGCGATCGCGCGACGAACTCAGGACGCAAAAGACCCGCGCGGCTAATGCAGGGTGGCGCGGATCTGGATAATCGCCGGGCCCAAGATCACGATGAACAGGCACGGCAGGAAGAAGATGATCATCGGCACGGTCAGCTTGGCGGGCAGCGAAGCGGCCTTGCGCTCGGCTTCCTGCATGCGCATCTCGCGGTTTTCGTTGGCGGTGACGCGCAGCGCCTGGCCCAGCGGGGTACCGTATTTCTCGGCCTGGTTCAGGGCGGTGGCCACCGACTTGACGCCGGGATGGCCGCAGCGCTTGGCCAGATTGTCGAAGGCCGCGCGGCGGTCCGGCAGGTAGCTGAGTTCGGCGGTGGTCAGCGCCAGTTCCTCGGCCAGCTCGGCCGACTGGGTACCGATTTCGGCCGCCACCTTGGTAAAAGCCGATTCGATGGACATGCCCGATTCCACACAGATCAGCATCAGGTCCAGCGCATCGGGGAAAGCGCGCATAATGGACTGCTGGCGGCGCTGGATCATGTTGCCCACGAAAAGGTCGGGCAGATAGAAGCCGAACAGCGCACCGGCAAAAGCGGCGCCGATCTTGGTCATCGGCGACCATTCCAGGTGCAGGATCAGGAACAGGTAAAACAGAACGACGCCGAACAGCACCGGCGGCATCACAAAGCGGAAGAACATGAAGGTGATCAGCGGCGCCTGGCCGCGATAGCCGGCGCTCGCCAGCTTTTCCTTGGAGTGCTCGCCTTCCAGGACATTGCCCAGCTTGAAGCGGTCCAGTGTCGCCTTCATGTAGCTGGTCGGTTCGACACGCAGCGCGCCGCGCTTGGCGTTCAGCACCGCGTGGTGGCGGGCGCGCAATTCCTCGCGGCGCTTGGCCACCGATTTCAGCCGGTCGTCCAGCCCGTTGGTTTCCAGCAGCGGAATGCCCAAGGTGACCACCGTGGCGAAGGCAAAGATGCCCACGAACAGGGTGATCAGGAAGCTCTTGTCGAACAGGAGGTTCATCAGATTGTCCATCAGTCCCTCCTCAATGTTTGAAGTTGATCATTTTGCGCATCACCGTGATGCCCGTGGCCATCCAGATCAGGCAGGCCGCCAGCATCAGGTTGCCCAGCTTTTCAGTGAACAGCCGGCTGATATAGGCGGGGGTGGTGATATAGACGATGCCCATCACCGCAGGCGGCAGCGAGCCGATAATGGCGGCGCTGGCCTTGGCTTCCGACGACATCGCCCTGATCTTGCCCTGCAGGCGCTTGCGGTCGCGCAGCACGAAGGCGAGGTTGCCCAGCGCCTCGGACAGGTTGCCGCCCGACTTGCCCTGGATGGTCATCACGATGGCGAAAAAGCCCACTTCCGGGGTGGGCATGGATTCCATCATCCGCTTGAGCGCCTGTTCCATGGTGACGCCGACTTTGGTGCTTTCCACAAGGTTGTGGAATTCGCTGCCTACCGGGTTGGGGGCTTCGCGCGCCACGATGCGCAGCGCTTCGTTGGTGGGAAGGCCCGATTTCACCGACCGCACAATGACGTCGATGGCGGGGGCAAAATTCTCGGTGAACTTCTTCTTGCGGCGATTGGTAAGGAAGCCCAGCACCCAGCGCGGCAACCCCAGTCCCACGACGAACACCGCCATCGCGATGATCAGCGGCTGCTGATGGGTGGCGATGGCCAGGCTGGCCGCCATGGCGGCCATGATGCCGCAGATCATCCAGAAGCTGCGCGGACTGGTCTTGGGAAAGCCCGCCTGCTCCAGCCGGCGGCGCATGGTGGGCTTTTCTTTCTTGGCGGCGCGGTTCTTTTCCACGTCTTTCAACATGGACGCGACATTCTTGCGCTTCTGGGCGCTGTCCTGCTGGGGCGTCAGCGCACGGCCGCGAGCGGCGCCCGGCGGCTTGGCCACGGCGGCGACGCGCTTCTGGGCCTTTTCATTGCCGCCGGTGAACGCGAACGCCACGCCCCCGAGCGTGAGCGCAAACAGGATGCCGACCAGGAAAATCATTGGTTGACCTTGTCGAGCGCGTCGGCCAGCTCTTTTTCCAGATTGTAGTAGCGGGCGCGCTCCCAGAAATTTGGGCGCACGATGCCGGTGCCCATATGCTTGCCCTTCAGGCGGCCGGTCTCGTCCTCGCCCTGAATCTCGTACGTGACAAGATCCTGGGTGATAACGACTTCGCCTTCGGTGCCGATCACTTCGGTAATGCGGGTGATGCGGCGCGAGCCGTCGCGCATGCGCTCGGCCTGGATGATGACGTCGATCGAACCCACGATCATTTCGCGGATGGTCTTCATCGGCAGCGCGAAGCCGCCCATGGTAATCATGGATTCCAGGCGCGACATGGCTTCACGCGGGCTGTTGGCGTGGAGCGTGCCCATGGAGCCGTCATGACCGGTGTTCATGGCCTGCAGCAAGTCGAACGCCTCGGGTCCGCGCACTTCGCCCACGATGATGCGTTCAGGGCGCATACGCAGGCAGTTGCGGACCAGGTCGCGCATCGAGATCATGCCCTGGCCTTCCAGGTTGGGCGGGCGGGTTTCCAGGCGCACCACATGGGGCTGCTGCAGCTGCAGTTCGGCAGCGTCTTCGCAGGTGATGACGCGCTCTTCGGTATCGATATAGGCGGTCATGCAATTCAGCAGCGTGGTCTTGCCCGAACCGATACCGCCGGAGATCAGCACGTTGCAGCGGCAGCGGCCGATTACCTGCAGCACGCGGGCCGCGTCCGGGCTGATGGAGCCGAACTTGACCAGGTCGTCCAGGGTCAGCTTGTCTTTCTTGAACTTACGAATGGTCAGGGTGGGACCATCCAGCGACAGAGGCGGGCCGATGACGTTGACGCGGGAGCCGTCCAGCAGGCGCGCGTCGCAGATGGGCGAGGATTCGTCCACGCGGCGGCCCACCTGGCTGACGATGCGCTGGCAGATGTTCATCAGCTGGGCATTGTCGCGGAAACGGATATTGGTGAGCTGCACCTTGCCGGCGACTTCGATGAATACCCGGTTGGCGCCATTGACCATGATGTCGGCGATGTCGTCGCGGGCCAGGAGCGGCTCCAGCGGGCCATAGCCCAGCACGTCGTTGCAGATGTCCTGCAGCAGGTGTTCCTGCTCGGCGATGGACATCACCACCGCCTTGATCGAGATGATCTCGTTGACGATGTCGCGGATTTCCTCGCGCGCCGAATCCGGATCCAGCTGGGCCAGCTGCGCCAGGTCGATGGTGTCGATCAGGGCGTTAAAGATGGTCGACTTGATCTGGTAATAGTCTTCCGAGCGGCTGTCGGTCATCACCCGCGCGGCCTGCTTGGCCGAGGTGGCGACCAGCGACGCCTGCGGCGCCGGAACCGCGGGCGCAGGATCGGCATTGGCCGGTGCATTGATGCGCGGCGGCGCGTTGGCGTTTTCGCGCGCGGGAGCGGGCTTGCCGAAGGCAGGCTCAGGAGCGGTGCGCTTGCCGAACATGGATTATCAGGCCTGCTTCTTGCCCTTGAGGAACGAGAAGATCGACGCCGCATTGCGGCCCGCGACCCCCTGCATGGTGCGGCCCGTCAACACGCGGCACAGCCGGCGCACGCTTTCCGACACCGGCGCCTTGGGCGCCAGTTCGATCACCATCTGGCCGTTGTTGGCGGCCTGGCCGAACAAGGCCGGCTCGAAGGCGATGATGGCGGATGGATCGATGCCCATGGTCTCGGCAAAATCCTTGGACGGGATTTCCGGGCGCTTGGGCACGCCGACCTGGTTGATCACCAGGCGCGGCGGCGTGTCGTTGGGGCGCGCATTCTTGACCAGTTCGATGATGTTCTTGGCATTGCGCAGCGAGGTCAGGTCAGGCGTGGCCACGATCACCACGTCATCGGCCGCCAGGAGGGTGGCCTTGATCCAGGGCGTCCAGCCATGGGGCAGGTCCAGGATCACGCAGGGGGTGGTCTGACGCACCGCGTCGATCACCGCTTCATAGGATTCGGGAACCGCGTCATAGTCGCGCTCCAGCGCGGCCGGCGCGGTGAAGAGCGAAAGATGATCGCCGCGCTTGAGCAGCAAGCGGTCCAGCAGCACATCGTCCAGACGCTCGGGCGCGTTCAGCGCGTCGGAGACGCCCTGGCTGGCTTCATCATTGAAGTCCAGGCCGACCGTGCCGAAGGGCAGGTCGAGGTCCACGACGGTGGTGTTAATGTGGAGTTCCTCGGCGATGCACCAGCCGATATTGTGCGACAGGGTGGAGGAACCCGCGCCGCCACGCGCGCCCACCACGGCCACGACGCGGCCGATGGGAGATGCGCCCGGATCCAGGTACAGGCCGGAAATCACTTCGATCAGCTGCAGCGGCTCCAGCGGGGCCACCAGATATTCCGAGGCGCCGCGGCGCATCAGTTCACGGTACAGTTCCACGTCATTGACGCGGCCCACCACGACCACCTTGGTCGCCGGATCGCAGACTTCCGCCAGCCGGTCCAGCTCGTTCAGCGCGTCGGCGCCGTTCAGCTTGGTTTCGACGATCAGCAGGTTGGGCGTGATCTGGCCGGTGTAATGTTCGATGGCGGCATTGACGCCGCCCAGTTGCACCTGGAGGTGCGCCTTGGACAGGCGGCGGTCGCCGCCGGCGCGTTGCAAGGCCGCGCCGGTGTCGGGAAATTCGCAGAAGGCGTGAATGGAAATGCGCGGCACCGGCCGCTCATGCGGCGCGGCGCCGAAACTTTCCACTGGCGGGGGCTTGGTGCTCATAACCTGTTCCACTTCACGTCTTACTGACCAACGTTGGAGGCTTCAGCCGACTGTTCGGTCGACTTGTCCGCGGTGCGCTTGTCGGCCTGGGTGACCTCGCCCTTTTCGTAATGGTCCATGACGGTGGCGCGGCGGGCCGTGTCCACCGGACCCATCGGGCCGGGGCCCAGAAGATCGCGGGGATTGGCCACCATGGCGGCGATATTGTGCTGGACCGAGCA
>CANBZE010000078.1 GCA_947373775.1 Alphaproteobacteria bacterium | reverse complement strand
GGTGCTTCTTCGCCTGAGCCAGACGCGCGGTTTGCGCCCGCCTGGAGCGTTCGCCCAATGCCTTCAACCGCTCGCCGAACACCATCATGCGGTCCTTCAGCATGCGATCCCGTAACTGCGCCTCCGCCCTGGAGAATTGCACGCGATGGACCTGCAAATTCTTGCGCAGCGACTGGCCCAGACGCTCGCTGGCCTGGTCCAGGCGCTGGCGGGGCCCCGCGAACAGGCTTTCCGCCTTGGGCAGCACCCGCGCCAGCTGCGCCAGATGCCGCTGGCGATCCTTCAGCCCTTTGCTGAAACAGGTCAGCATGCGGCGCTCATAATCCATGGTCTGCGCCAAAAGTTCGGTGCGCACCGGCACCGCCAGCTCGGCGGCGGCCGTCGGTGTAGGCGCGCGCATGTCCGAAACGAAATCGATGAGCGTGGTATCGGTCTCATGCCCCACCGCCGAGATTAGCGGGATGGTGCTGGCCGCCACGGCGCGCACCACTGCTTCATCATTGAACGCCATCAGGTCTTCGACTGAGCCGCCGCCCCGCGCCACGATGATGAGATCGGGCCGCGGCGTGAAATTGTTGAACCCGGCGATGGCGGCGGCGACTTCGGCGGCGGCCTTCTCGCCTTGCACCGCCACCGGCCACAACAGCACCCGGCGGGGAAAGCGCGCTTCCAGCCGGTGCATGATGTCGCGGATCACCGCGCCGGTAGGCGATGTGATGACACCGATGACGTCGGGCAGGAAGGGCAGCTTCTTCTTGCGGGATGCGTCGAACAGGCCTTCGGCGGCCAGCTTCTTGCGCCGCTCCTCCAGCATCGCCATCAGCGCGCCCAGGCCGGCCAGCTCCACCTGTTCGACAATGATCTGATAGCGCGACGATCCGGCATAGGTGGACAACTTGCCGGTGCAGATCACTTCCATGCCCGCTTCGGGCCGGATCTTCAGCCGGGCGGTGTTGCCGCGCCAGATCACCGCGTTCAGCACCGCCTTGTCGTCCTTCAGGTCGAAATAGACATGGCCAGAGGAATGGAATTTCAGCCCCGAAATCTCGCCCCGCACCCGCACCATGGCGAACTGGTCTTCCACTGCGCGCTTGAGGGCGGCGGACAATGTTGTGACTGTAAATTCGGGCAGGTTGGAAACTGGTGTGTCGGGCATGGTCCCATGATACAGGGTGGCGGCGGGCAAAGGCGAGGTTTGCGGTGAAGGTCTTGTTGGTGGGTTCGGGGGGCCGCGAACATGCGCTGGCCTGGGCGCTTTCGAAAAGCCCCCTGCTGACAAAGCTTTATTGCGCGCCCGGCAATGCCGGAATCGCTACTGTGGCCGAATGCGTGCCCGTCCCCGCCACCGACTTTGCCGGTCTGGCCAAATTCGCCGTGGAGACCCGAATCGATTTCGCCGTCATCGCCGCCGATGCCCAGCTGGTGGGCGGGCTATGGGACGTGCTGGAAGCGGCGGGCATCCGCAGCCTGGGTCCGTCGAAAGCCGCCGCGGTGCTGGAAGGCTCCAAGGGGTTCGTCAAGGAACTGTGCGACGAGATGGGCATTCCCACCGCCGCCTATCAGCGCTTCACCGCGCCGGATACGGCCAAGACCTTCGCCGACAGCCTAGGCTATCCGGTGGTGATCAAGGCTGATGGTCTTGCCGCCGGCAAAGGCGTGATCATCGCGAACGACAAAAGCGAAAGCCACAAGGCGATCGACTTCATGTTCGAAGGCGGTTTCGGGCAAAGCGGTCACGCCATCGTGATCGAGGAATTCATGGACGGCGAGGAGGCCAGCTTCTTTGCCTTGTCCGACGGCACCAACGTGATCCCGTTGGCGGGCGCGCAGGATCACAAGCGCGTGGGCGACGGCGATACCGGTCCCAACACCGGTGGCATGGGCGCTTATTCGCCCGCGCCGATTTTGACGCCGGCACTGGAACAGGTGGTGATGGAGCAGTTCATCAAGCCCACTGTCGCTGCGATGGCCGCGAAGGGCACGCCGTATCTGGGCGTGCTGTATCTGGGCCTGATGATCACCAAGCAGGGTCCCAAGCTGGTGGAATACAATGCCCGCTTCGGCGATCCGGAATGCCAGGTGCTGATGCCCCGGCTGAAAAGCGATCTTCTGGCAGCGCTGGTGGCGGCGCGCGACGGCAAGCTGGCGCCGCTGGAATGGCGCGATGAAGTGGCGCTGACGGTGGTGATGGCCTCGAAGGGCTATCCCGGTGCGACCGAAAAGGGACACGTGATCACCGGGCTGGATGACGCCGCCAAATTGCCGGGCATCACCATCTTCCATGCCGGAACTGAAAAACGCGGCAACGATATCGTGGCGGTCGGCGGCCGGGTGTTAAATGTCACGGCCTTGGGCAAGAACGTGGCCGAAGCACAAAAACGCGCCTATGACGCGGTCAAGCTTATCCATTGGAACGGCGCTTTCTGCCGCACCGATATCGGCTGGCGCGCACTGAATCGTTGACAGCGGCAACGCGGCAAGGCACCCAATATCCATGCTTTTGTGGGCGGGCTTTCTATCCATCCTGATCGGGTGCGCGGCGCTGTTGATCGACCGCGCCCTGGCGCATTTCATCTATGACCATATCAGCGCCCGCACCCACAAGGCGCTGGACGGCATCACCCATTACGCCAAGGCCGGTCATTGGCTGGCGGCCGCCATCCTGGCGCTGATCGTGGCGGCGGGCATGCGCCACTTCGATGTGCTGGAAGATGACGCCACCCAGCTGATCAATTATTCCCTGGCCTTCATCGCCAGCCTGACGCTTGGCAGCGGGTTCCTGCACGTCATCAAGCTGGTGCTGGGCCGCCGCCGCCCGCGCGACGACATGGAGATGGGGCTCTACGGCTTCATGCCGCTGGCCTTCAACCCGGATTACAACAGCTTCCCGTCCGGCCACGCTTTGACCATCTGCTGCGTGGCGGTGATCTTTACCTGCGTGTGGCCGATGGCCTGGCCGATCTGGTTCGGCATCGCCGCAGCTCTCGCGGTGACGCGCGCTTTGCTGACGGCGCATTTCCTCAGCGATGTGCTGATCGGCGCCGGCATCGGGCTGATCGCAGCGCGCGAAGTGTTGCAACTGGGCTTTCCCGGTTTCTCACCGGTCTGGTTCTAAGCGCGGCGCGCTTTAAAGAACGCTTTCAATATCTCGCCGGCTTCCAGCGCATGCGGTTCGGTCTGCATCACTACCGGGCGATGATGACAGGTGGGCTGCTCGAAGAAGCGCGGCCCATGCAGCACCGCCCCGCCCTTGGGATCGCAGGCCGCGAACACCAGCCGGCCGATCCGCGCCATCGCCATGGCGCCTGCGCACATGGCGCAAGGTTCCAGGCTGACATACAGCGTCGATCCGGTCAGCCGCTCATTGCCCAGCGCCTTGCTGCCCGCCCGCATCACCAGCATTTCGGCATGGGCGGTGGGGTCCTTCAGTTCCAGGATGCGGTTGCCGTCGCGCGCCAGCAACGCGCCATCGGCGCCCAGCAGCACCGCGCCCACCGGCACCTCGCCCCGCAAAGCGGCCGATTTCGCTTCTTCCAGCGCCAGTGCTATGGCTTCGCCATCATTCATGGTCCGGAGTTAGCATTGGCCGCCCCCCAAAAGCCAGTCGGCGATCGCATAGCAAAAGTCATCGCCCGGGCCGGGATCTGTTCGCGCCGGGACGCCGAAAAGCTGATCCTGGAGGGCCGGGTCAAGCTGGACGGCGTGGTGGTGACCTCGCCCGCCCTCAATGTCACCACCAACAATGTGGTGCAGGTGGACGAGAAACCTCTTGCCGAGCCGGACGGCACGCGGCTGTGGCGCTATCACAAGCCCAACGGCCTGGTCACCACCCACAAGGACGAAAAGGGCCGCGACACCGTGTTCGCCAGCCTGCCCAAGCATCTGGGGCGCGTGGTGTCGGTGGGACGGCTGGACTTCAATACCGAAGGCCTCTTGCTGCTCACCAATGACGGCGAGATCGCGCGGCGCATGGAGCTGCCGGCCTCGGGCTGGACCCGCGTCTATCGCGTGCGGCTGTTCGGCAAGGTGACACAGGCCGATCTCGACAAGCTGGCCAGCGGCATGACCATCGATGGCGTCAAGTACGGCCCCATCATCGCCGACCTGGAACGCAACAAGGGCCTGAACAGCTGGGCCACCGTCAGCCTGAAGGAAGGCAAGAACCGCGAGATCAAGCGGGTGATGGAACGGCTGGGGCTGAAAGTCTCCCGCCTGATCCGCACCGCTTACGGACCGTTCCAGCTGGGCCAGCTCCCCGAAGGCCAGGTCGAGGAAATCCCTGCCCGCCTGTGGCGCGAAAAGCTGGGAATCGGCCGCAAAAAACGTGCTGACCGGGATGATTAAGACGGCTATAAGCCGCGTCTAACGGGAGACGGCCATGGGAAGCATGAAAGACAAGCGCAAGAACCAGCTTCAGCCGCCTTATGCTGCTGAGACCAGGGATGTGCGCTTTGCCGGGACCTTCGAGGTGCTGGTGCCGGTGCCGGAGCGCAACAAACCACAGCGCGTGCCGCTGCAGTTTCCCACCCTGGCCGCTGCCGAGAACTGGATTCACAGTCCCGACGGCAAGGACATGATCGCCGATATCCTGAAAGAAGCCCAGAAGGGCTGACGCCGCCCCCTTGGGACGGCGCTGCCGTCCTCAGTGCTTCATGCCGTCCATCTTCATCGTGCCGTCTTTCATCTTGTCGTCGGCCATCTTGTCGTCGGCCATCGGCTTGGCAGCCATCATCTTCCTGTGCTTCCTGGCCGGCTTCATCGCCATGCCGTCCATCTTGGCATCGCCCGACATGGCCATGCTGCCGGCAGGCTTGGCCTCCATCTTCATGGTGTCCTCGGCGGCATAGGCCGGGGCGAGCGCGAATGCGGCCAGCGCCGCCGCCGTCAGAATGATTTTCATGGTAATTCTCCCTTGTGGTTGGTACGGCCAGTTCGTGCCCAGGGGGCGGGGGTTACAGGCCCGGCCGCTTTGGGTGTAACTTTTTTCCGCCGCCCACGAAGCTTTGAAAGGAGCCGTGTTTGATCGCCCAGGAGGCGCAATACCGGGACTGGATGCTGGCGTCCCTGATGGGAGATGCCGGCGCCTACCGGATGCTACTTGGCGGGTTGACCCGGCATTTGAGAAGCTATTACGCGCGCCGCCTGGATGCGGGCGCGGCCGAGGACGCTGTGCAGGAAACCTTGATCGCCATTCACACGCGGCGCGCCACTTATGACCCGGCCTTGCCCTTTACGGCCTGGGTCTATGGTATCGCGCGCTACAAGCTGATCGATGAGTATCGACGCCACAAGCGCCGCGCCACCGTGCCGCTGGACGAGGCCGCCGACCTGTTCGGCCATGATGACGCGACCGACGCCATCGCCAGGCGCGATGTCACCAAGCTGCTGGACAGGCTGCCGCCCGCCAAGCGGCAACTGGTGAAGGACATCAAGCTGGACGGCGTCAGCGTGGCGGATGCGGCAGCGCGCACGGGGCTTTCGGAGTCGGCGGTGAAAGTCACCGTGCACCGCGCCATCAAGTCGCTGGGCGAAGGATTGGCCAAGGATGAGGGAAGTCGCGATGCAGACCGATGACCTGATCGCCCATCTCTCCGACGGTTTGCCGCCCATCCGCAACGGCGCGGTGATGCGCCTCCTGCTGGGCGCCATCGCACTTGGGCTGATCGGCTCCATCGCCGTGATGATTCTGGTGCTGCATCCCCGCCATGACCTGGCGCAGGCGATGACCAGCTTCGGCATGTGGACCAAGCTGGCCTACACCTTCGCGCTTGCCGCTTTCGGTTTCTGGCTGGTGGAGCGGGCGGGCCGCCCCGGCGCGGACATGGCGCGGCCCGCGCTGCTGCTGGCCCTGCCGGTGCTGGCCATCGCACTTCTCTCCGTCATCCAGATGAATGCGGCCGACGCCGACCCGCGCCTCCTGATGATGGGCCATACAAGCCGTGTCTGCGCCGTGCTGGTCGCCATGACCGCCCTGCCCACCTTGGCGGCGACCTTCTGGGCCCTCAAACGGCTGGCCCCCACCCGGCTGGGCCTGGCCGGCGCAGGGGCCGGATTGTTTGCCGGCGCGGCCGGGGCCTTTGTCTATTCCTTCCACTGCCCCGAGGGGGCGGCCCCCTTTATTGCTGTCTGGTACAGCCTTGGCGTGGCGTTAACCGCGGGAATCGGCGGTTTTCTGGGTCCCAGATTGCTGCGTTGGTAAGCGGATGTTCACTTTTTGGGTGTTAATTCTCCATCCCGAACATGGTTGGAGACCACCAAATGCGTAAGTTGATGATCATCGCGGCCGCCGCGCTTGCCCTTGGCAGCCTGTCTGCCTCTGCCGAACCCCTTCAGGACGGCGCCCGTTATTTCCAGCGCGCGGATTACAACCGCGCGCTCGCCTCCTGGCGGCCGCTGGCCGTGCAGGGCAATCCGGTTGCCCAGAACAATCTGGGCATCATGTACCTGGATGGCAAAGGCGTTCCCCAGAATACCTCGGAAGCCGTGCGCTACCTGTCGCTGTCCGCAGCGGCCGGCTCTTCGCTCGGTCAGAACAATCTCGGTGGCCTGTACCGTGACGGCAAGGGCGTTCCGCGCGACTTCGGCAAGGCCGCTCAGTGGTTTTCCGCCAGCGCCGCGCAGGGCAATTCCGCCGGCATGTACAACCTCGGCCTGATGTATGAAATGGGCCAGGGCATCAAGTCCGAGCCCTTCCACGCTTACATGTGGTACGCGCTGGCCGCCGACATGGGCAACATGCCCAATGCCGCCGCCCATCGTGACTCGCTGTGGCGCCGCATGACCCCGGCCGCGCAGAACCAGGCCCGCCAGCTGGCCGTGGCCTGCAAGCGCTCTGCCTATCGCGGCTGCCGCTAAGCTATCATCCGTCTACAAACAAAAGCGGCCCGGGAAACCGGGCCGCTTTTTTGTTGCCTGATCGACAGGATGCCTAGTGCAGCATGCCCAGCAGATACAGGATCAGGATAATGATCAGGACGGTGCCGACGGCGCCGCCGCCGCCCACCGCGCCATAACGGCTGAAACCGAAGCCGCCGCCGGTCAGCAGCAAAACGAGCAGGATAATCAGGATCAGGGACATGAAATTACCTCTCTGTATGGGGGAGGTAATGTTGTCGGGCGCCTAAAGTTCCCTAGCCGCCAAATTCCACCAGATATCCCGCAACGCCTTCCTGCGGTTCGCCATTGCCCAAGGACGTGCTGAACAGGCGGCGGCGATAGGAAAACAGCGTCACGCAGCAGACCTGGTTCACGTCCCATTTGCCGCCATGCTGGAAGGCACTGAACATCCATTCGGCGAAATGGCCGCCCTCGGCATGGCCGCTTTCATAGCCCGTCCAGAACTGGGTGCCCTTACCGCCATCGGCGGCGCCGTCCGGTCCCGTCACCCAGCGCCATTCGCCGGGCGCGGTCTGGCGTCCGCCCAGGAAGGTGGTGTCGGTATCGTCGCCGTTGGGGAAAACCCTGGT
>CANBZE010000077.1 GCA_947373775.1 Alphaproteobacteria bacterium | reverse complement strand
TCCCGCGCCGCCGCCAATATTCCGCCCTGGCTGGTGGACCGGGTGTTCCGCAACCTGCTGGCCGACTCCACCGGCAACACCCACCGCACCGAAATCTGCATCGACAAGCTTTATTCCCCCGATGGCCCCACTGGCCGATTGGGCCTGGTGGAATTCCGCGGCTTTGAAATGCCGCCGCATGCGGAGATGAGCCTGGCGCAATCGCTGCTGCTGCGCGCCCTGATCGCGCGGTTCTGGCGCGAGCCATATCGCAGCAGCCTGGCGCGCTGGGGCACCGGACTGCATGACCGTTTCATGCTGCCGCATTTCGCCTGGGCGGACCTGGCCGATGTCATCGCCGACATGAACGATCACGGCTTTGCCTTCGACCTGGAATGGTACCGGCCGCACTGGGACTTCCGCTTTCCGCTGCTCGGCACGGTTCAGTATGACGGCGTGGAGCTGGAACTGCGCACGGCGCTGGAACCGTGGAACGTGCTGGCCGAAGAAGGCACGCCGGGCGGCACCGCGCGCTATGTGGATTCATCGGTCGAGCGCCTGGAGGTGAAGCTCAAGGGCCTGACACCCGGACGTCACCGCGCGCTGGTCAATGGCCGCGCCATGCCGCTGCGCCCGACGGCGCAGGGCGAAGCCGTGGCGGGTGTGCGCTTCAAGGCCTGGCAGCCGCCGCATGGCCTGCATCCCACCATCCCGGCGCACGCGCCGCTGATCATCGAGATCTGGGACGGCTGGCGCAGTCGCTCGCTGGGTGGTTGCACCTATCGCGTCGCCCATGCCGGTGGCCGCAACTCTGAAATTTTTCCGGTCAACGCCAATGAGGCAGAGGGCCGCAGGCTGGCCCGTTTCGAGCCCTTCGGCTTCACCGGCGGAGTATTCCAGGCCGCGAATGAAGAATTCAATCCGGATTTCCCCTATACTCTCGACCTGAGACGGTGAAAATAAGCCGTGGGGAGCATGAGTCGTAAGTGTCGGAAGTCGCAGAACGCATAAGCCCGCCTGCGTCCCGCTTTGACGAGTTGCGCGATGATGACGGCCAGGTCCGGCCGCACTGGCGTGCCTTTGCCCGCACCCTCTCCCAATTGTCGCCGGATGAATATGCGCGCCGCCAGGCGTCCGCCCGCGCCACGGTACAGGACAATGGCGTCACCTATAACGTCTATGACGATCGCGCCGGCCAGGCCCGGCCGTGGCAGCTCGACATCGTGCCCTTCATCCTGTCCTCC
Organism: Alphaproteobacteria bacterium; assembly: GCA_947373775.1. The sequence goes on along the minus strand of CANBZE010000077.1, from coordinate 6,288 downwards.
AGCGACTGGAAGGCGATCGAGGCGGCGGTGATCCAGCGCGCCATGCTGGCCGACATGATCCTGCGCGACGTGTATGGCCCGCAAAAGCTGATGGCCGGCGGCGTGCTGCCGCCGCACCTGGTGACGGGCCATCCGCAATTCCTGCGGCCCTTGTGCGGCTCCACGCCGGTCGGCGGCACACATGTGCACCTCTATTCCGCCGATCTGGCGCGCGGGCCCGATGGCTCCTGGCGGGTGATGGCCTCCAGAGCCGACGCGCCCGGCGGTCTTGGCTATGCGCTGGAAAACCGGCTGGTCGTGTCCCAGACCTTTCCCGAAAGCTTCAGCGACATGCGGGTGGCGCGGCTTGCCGCCTTCTTCAATGCCTACAAGGAAAGCATCCTGGCGCTGGGTATCTCGCGCCGCGACCGCGCCGTGCTGCTGACGCCCGGTCCTTACAACGAAGCCTATTTCGAGCATGTCTATCTGGCGCATTACCTGGGCCTGACCCTGGTGCAGGGCGACGATTTGGCGGTGCGCGACGGCGAAGTGTTCCTGAAGACCTTGACCGGGCTGGAGCGCGTCGCCGCCATCTTCCGCCGCGTGGACTCCGATTTCTGCGATCCCCTGGAATTGCGCGGCGACAGCGCGCTGGGCGTGCCGGGCCTGGTGGAAGCGGTGCGATCCGGCGGCGTGGTGCTGGCCAATGCGCTGGGCGGCGGCGTCATCGAATCTCCCGCCATGGACGCTTACCTGCCCGCGATATCGCAGGCGCTGCTGGGCGAAGAGTTGAAGATTCCCGACATCTCCACCATCTGGTGCGGCACCGACTGGGGCCGCAAGGAAGCCATTGCGCGCATGGACCAATGCATCCTGCGCGATGCCTTTGATGCCCGCCCGCTATTCTCGCGCAAGTCCAGCGCGCGGCTGGGCATCGACCTGAGCGGCGAGGATCGCGAGCGCGTCATCGCCCGTTTGAAACAGCGCGGCGAAACCATGGTGCTGCAGGAAATCTCGCCCCTGGGCGTGGCACCGGTGTTCGAGCAGGGCCAGTTCGGTGCCAAGCCGGTCTCCTTGCGCGTCTTCGCCGCCTGGACACCGACCGGCTGGATGGTGATGCCCGGTGGACTGACCCGTGTTGCCGCCGACGATACGGTGCGCGCCTTGTCCATGCAGTCGGGCGCCTCCAGCAAGGATGCCTGGGTGATCTCGCCCACCCCGGTGGACAGTTTCAGCCTGCTGGCCAATGGCGGGCGGGCGCTGGAGATCAAGCGGCACGGCGAATCCGCGCCCAGCCGGGCCATGGACGACCTGTTCTGGCTGGGCCGCTATGCCGAGCGCACCGAAAGCTTTGTACGCATCCTGCGCGCGGTGACGGCGCGTGTCAGCGATGAGCCGGCGGCGGCGCTGGACGTGGCGCGCAAGCTGCTGATCCCCTTCAGCCAGGCCAGCGATTCCCCGATCGAGGAAATCGCCGGCGATGACGAACTGGCGGACGAGCTGCAACTGCTGATCTACAGCCCGCGCCATAGCCGCGGACTGCAACGGCTTTTGTCGCGGGTGGAGCAGACTGCCTGGTCGGTGCGCGACCGGCTGTCGCTGGATACCTGGCGCACCATTCACGCCCTGACCAATACCGAACTGCCGCCGGCGGATGCGCCTTTCGAGCCCGCCGGTGCGCGCTTCTACCTGGACGCGCTGGTGCGCCGCGCCGCCGCCTTGTCGGGCCTGTCGGCGGAAAACATGACCCGCGGTCCCAACTGGCTGTTCATGGATCTGGGCCGCCGGCTGGAACGCGGCCAGCATCTGGCCTGGCTGGTGCGCCAGACCGTGGCGGACGCCGATGCCCGCGAGACCGAACATATGCGCATCGTGCTGGAGATCGCCGACAGCGCCATGACCTACCGCTCGCGCTATCTGAATGTCTTTCAGCTTATCCCCTTCGTGGACTTGCTGTTGCTGGACGAGAACAATCCGCGCTCCTGCGCCTTCCAGCTCGCGGCGATCGAAACCCATTTGCGCGAGTTGCCGCGCATCACCCTGGCCCAGCGCAGCGACGTGCCGCGCACCATCGCCCATGAGATGCGCGGCGCCGCCGCCAACGCCAATCCTGCGCGGCTGGCCTTTTGTGAAGCGGGCGCGCGTCCCGGGCTGATCGAGCTGACCGACAACATCACTTTCAGCGCGGGCGAATTGTCCGACGCCATCGCCGACGCCTATTTCCAGCATGCCAGCCGCAGCCGCACCGGCTCCAGCCCCTATGTGGAGGCGTGATGGAGTATTTTGTCCGCCACCGCACCACTTACCGCTATCTGCAGGATGTCTCTCATTCCTGGCACCTGGCGCACTTACGCCCGCGTATCACGCCGCTGCAGGCGGTGCATGACAGCAGCATCACATTGAGCCTGGAGCCGGCCAGCCGGGTGGCGCGCGAAGATTATTTCCAGAATCCCACCGAACTCTTTTCCATCGACCGGCCGCACACCCATCTGGAAGTGCTGGCGGAAAGCCGGGTCACGGTGAATCACGCCCCTGCCCGCGCCTCGCGCGACAGCCTGCCGTGGGAGGAAGCCCGCGCGCGACTGGAAAATCCGCAGGACGAAGAAGAGCGCGACGCAGTCCAGTACCTGTTCGATTCGCCCATGACCAAGTTTGAAAGCGACATCGCCGCCTATGGCGCGGTGAGCTTTCCGCCGCACCGGCCGATCCTGTCGGGCGCCATCGAGCTGATGAACCGCATCCACGGGGATTTCCGCTACGACACCACCGTCACCGACGTGTCGACGCCGGTGGACCGGGTGTTCGAAATTCGCGCCGGCGTCTGCCAGGACCTGGCGCATGTCGGCATCGCGGCGATGCGGGCCATCGGCCTGCCGGCGCGCTATATCTCAGGTTACCTGTTGACCGAGCCACCGCCGGGCAAGCCGCGCCTGCTGGGCGCCGATGCCAGCCATGCCTGGTTTTCGGTGTGGGCGCCGCCTTTCGGCTGGGTGGATCTGGATCCCACCAACAACATTCTGGTGGACGAAAGCCATGTCACCTCGTCCTGGGGCCGCGATTACGGCGATGTCGCGCCGGTGGCGGGCATCATCCTGGGCGGCCATGACCATGTGGTGGATGTGGGCGTGGACGTGATCCCCGTGGACCCGGACAGCCCCCAACTGCCCCACATCGCCCCGGAAAGTCCGGCGCGCTAGCGCCCGCAGCTCAATCCCAGGACCTGCGCGAAGCGGTCCCGCAGCGACACCATCTCGATTTCACCCAGCTTGCCCGGCTTCACGCCGGCACCCGACAACGCATAGATGCTGTGATAGTCGGGGCGCGTGGGCCAGAAACCGTGGGTGCCCGCATTGGCGGACGCTGTGTGCGCCGGGCCCACGACGGCATTGCCGAAGATGACATGCGGCGCCGGTTCGAACGCGACCAGCGCGTCAGCGCCGGCAAAGCGCACCAGTTCGTCGTGCGGCACTTCGCGGCCGACATCGCCCTTGCCGCTTTGGCCGCGCAGCCAAGCCGCCATCTTGGCATCATCGGTCCGGACCAATCCACCGGCGATCTGCAGCTCGCCGGTGACCCCTGCCGCCGTGGCCATCGCCTTGAGGTTGGCGACGTGATCGATGCGCTCAAAACCGTGATCGGATACCAGCGCCACATCATAGCCCTTGGGCAGCGCTTTCAGGATATCGCCGATCAGTTCGTCGGAGCGTTCCGCCACCGCATTGGCGGCAGGTGTAAATGGCCCTTCCTCATGGGCTTCAGAATCCAGTTCCGCCAGGTGCAAAAGCAGCAGGTCGGGCTGCTTGTGCTGCAGCAAATAGATCGTGCCCAAAGTGCGGGTGCGGTCGTCCAGCCAGCGATAGCCGAAGGAGGGACGGCTGCGCGTGATTTCCGCCACCAGACCCGGCGTGCCATAGCGGTCGACGCTTTCCAGGTCCGAGGAATCGCCGTTGCGCTTGGCATAGGCTTCCGGAAGATTCCAGTTGAGGTCGGCGTTCACCGTCACCGGCCAGTTGACCCCTGCGGTAGTCAATCCCGCTCCGCGCGCGCATTGCAGCAGCGAGGGCATCTTGATCTTGGATGCCGACCAGTAGCTTTGGGTGATATCCAGGGGACCGCTGGCATTGGCCAGGATGCCGTGACGAAAGGGCTGCACGCCCGTCAGCATGGAAGTGTGCGACGGCCATGTGACGGTGGGCCAGACGCCGATTACCCCGTCCGCCACCTGCGAGCGCGCCAGCAGCCTGCGGATATTGGGCAGCTTCAGCCCCAGCGAGTCCGCGTCGCGCAGATAGCGCCAGTCCATCCCGTCAACGGAAATGACCAGCAGCTTGTGTTTGGTCGCGCCCTGGACCGGAAGGCACATGGCGGCCAACGCCGCCAGGATTGTCAGGTATTTTCGCATGATGTGCCTCCGGAATGGACGCTAAGCCAGGTGCGGGGCCAAGGCCAAGGGCCCCAAGGGTGTGAAGGTTGCCGCTGGCCCCGTCCCGCGATAAAGGCTTGCCATGACCGCCGCCCTCGTCCTGGCCATTGCGTTGACCGCCTGCGCCGCCACCATGACCGGCGGCATGTTGGCCTTGAAGTGGGTCGGCAAGTTGCCGCTGGTGATGGGCTTTTCCGCCGGCGCGGTGATCGGTGTCGCGTTCTTCGATCTGGCGCCCGAGGCACTGGAAGCGGGTAAGGGCCTGTATGCGCCGCGCGTCCTGCTGGCGGTCGCGGCGCTTGGATTTTTTCTCTACACCGTGCTGGACCGGCTGGTGGCGCGCCATGACTGCGAAGGCCAGGCCAATCCGGCGCGCGGCATGATCGGCGCCGCGAGTTTCTCGGCCCATAGCGTGCTGGACGGCTTTGCCATGGGCATCGCCTTCCAGGCCAGCCAGGCCATCGGCCTGATGGTGGCGACCGCGGTGCTGGCGCATGATTTCGCCGACGGTCTCAATACCGTGAATGTGGTGACCAAGAATGGCGGCACCCGCAACTTCGCCTTGCGCTGGCTGGCGGTTGATGCGGTCGCCCCAGTGGTGGGCGCGGGCCTTAGCCTGCTGGTGGGGGCGAGTGCAGGAACCCTGGCGCTGCTGCTGGCGCTGTTCTGCGGCTTCTTTCTGCATATCGGCGCATCCGGCCTTCTGCCCGAAAGCCACCGCGCCTATCCGCGCCCATCCACGACCTTTGCGACCTTGGCGGGCGCGGGCTTCCTGTACGCCGTCACCGAACTGGTGCGCTGACTACTTAATCTCCGTGAGCAACGGCTTGCCGGCGAACTTGGCGTCCAGATTGTCCAGCACCAGCTGGCTCATGGCGCGGCGGGTTTCATGCGTGGCGCTGCCGACATGGGGCTGCAGCACGACATTGTCCATGCCGAACAGCACTTCGGGCACCTTCGGCTCGTCAACGAACACATCCAGGCCGGCGCCGCCCAGCTTGCCGGACACCAGCGCTTCGACCAGCGCGTCCTCATCCACCACCGCGCCGCGCGCGACATTGATCAGGATGCCGGTCGGACCCAGCGCCTCGATCACCGCCTTGCTGACGATCTTGTTGGTCTGGGGCGTGGCCGGAATGATGATGACCAGGAAATCACTGTTCTTCGCCAGTTCCACCAAGTCGGGATAATGCTTGTAGGGCACGTCGGCCACCGGCTTGCGGCTGTGATAAGCTACCGTGTTGTTCATCGCCGTGGCGCGCTTGCCGATTTCCTTGCCGATGCGGCCCATGCCGAGGATGCCCACCCGCTTGCCGCTGGCGCGGTTGGCCAAAGGATGCTCGCCATTCTTGAGCCAGCCGCCGCTGCGGACATAGCGGTCGGTCACCACCAGCTTGCGCGCCGTCATGATCATCAGCGCGATGGCCAGATCGGCGACATCGTCATTCAGCACGTCCGGCGTGTTGCAGACCGGGATACCCTTGGAGCGGGCATATTCCACCGGGATGCCGTCATAGCCAACGCTGGCCGAAGCGATGATCTCCAGCTTGGGCATGCGGTCGATCATTTCGGGCGGCGGGCCGGAATGGCCGTTGGTGACACAGCCGCGGATGACATCGGCGACCGTGTCGAAATCCGCCTTGCCATGCAGGCGATAGCGCGCCTCCAGGTCCTTCTGGACTTCGGGGCGAAGGGGAACAAGCTGCAATATGTCGATCATACCGTCTCTCTTACTGGGCTTCCGCCATGGCTTTCATCGCATCCAGCGCTTCGTTGAAGCGCTTGGTGCGGGTTGCGCGATTTTCGATCTTGGCCTGGTCGGTGCCCAAAGGCGCCTGGTCATAGAACAGGCTGTAGACGATCCTGGTCTGGCGGCCACGATCCAG
>CANBZE010000076.1 GCA_947373775.1 Alphaproteobacteria bacterium | reverse complement strand
GCTGTAGCGCTGGGCATAGATGGCGCCGGGGATCTGGAAGGCGAAATAGCCCAGGAAGAACAACGAGCCCAAGAGCGAGGATTGCGCGGCGGTGATGTGCAGGTCGGTGGCCATGCCGGCCGCGGCGCCGAAGCTGAAATTGGCCCGGTCCAGATAGGACAGGCTGTAGCTGACGAAAATGACCGGCAGCAGCATGGTCCAACGACGATTCAAAGCACTCTCCCCGGTTGCGGCCCTGTTCGGCCTGCTCTAGCCTTGTCTGAACAAAAAGATGGGGGACGCTATGCTGAAATTCCTATCCGCCGCAATGCTTGTGGCCATGACGGGCATGGCCTGGGCCGGCGCCGACACCAAGGTGCTGGATCACCATGTCGCCAACATGAAGTTGGGCAACCTGGAAGCGGTGCTGTCGGACTATTCGCCTGACGTGGTGATCGTGACGCCGGCCGGTGCTTTCTCGCCCGACGGCGTGTTCGTGGGCTCCGAGATCCGCAAGCTGTTCGCCACCCTGACGTCCAAGGACAGCCTGCCCGGCAACAAGACCATGCAGACGAAATACCAGAATGCCGGCGCCGACACCTCGGTCATGCAGTGGGTGCAGTTCAAGGGCACGCCCAAGGAAGTCTCCGGCTACGACGTGTTCGTGACCCGCGGCGGCAAAGTCGTGTTCCAGACCGTGACGATCAACGCCAAGAAGTGACCGGCCCCAACCGCCGGACTGTATTAAAGACCGGAGGCGCCGCGACCATGTTGGCTTCGACACAGGCATCAGCGGCCCTTCCCGAAATCGTGCGCATGGATGGGCGCGCGCTGAGCGCCGCCATCGCCGGGAAGAAGCTGTCCTGCGTCGAGGTGATGACCGCCTATCTGGATCACATCGCCGCCTACAATTCCAAGGTCAATGCCATCGTCGCCCTGCAGGACCGCGGCGCGTTGCTGGCCCAGGCGCGCGAACGTGACGAACAAGTGGCGCGCGGCCAGATCATGGGGCCGCTGCACGGCTTTCCCCATGCGGTGAAGGACTTGATCGCGGTGAAGGGGATCAGGTCCACCTCCGGATCGCCCATCCTGAAGGATTTCGTGCCCACCCAGGACGCGCTGGTGGCCGAGCGCATGCGCGCCGCCGGCGCCATCTTCATCGGCAAGACCAACGTGCCGGAATTCGGCCTGGGCTCGCACACCATCAATCCGGTCTATGGCCCGACGCACAACCCTTACGACCTCAGCAAATCGGCCGGCGGCAGCAGCGGCGGCGCGGCCGTGTCGCTGGCGATGCGGATGCTGCCCGTCGCCGACGGCACTGATTATGGCGGGTCCTTACGCAACCCTGCCGGGTGGAACAATGTCTTCGGTTTCCGCACCAGCTTTGGCGTGGTGCCTGCGGCGGGCGATGATGTCTGGCTGCCGTCACAGAGCGTGGCAGGTCCCATGGCGCGCACGGTCAATGACCTTGCCATGCTGCTGTCGGTGCAGGCCGGTTACGACCAGCGCGCGCCGCTATCGGATACCGGAAGCGGCCAACGCTTCCTGGCGCCGCTGGAAAGCAGCGTCAAAGGCAAGCGCATCGCCTGGCTGGGCGACCTGAAAAGCTTTGCCCCGTATGAAGCGGGTGTGCTCGACACCTGCCGCACCGCGATCAAGACATTTGAATCGCTGGGCTGCGTGGTGGAAGAGGCAGTGCCCGAGCATCCCTTCGAGCCGGTGTGGCAAGCCTTCATCAAGATTCGCCAATGGCAAAGCGGCGGCGGCTTCCGTATTTTCTACAACGACCCGGCCAAGCGCGCCCTGCTCAAGCCTGAAGCGATATGGGAAGTGGAACAAGGCGCCAAGCTGTCGGCGTTCGACATTCTGAACGCCTCGGCGGTACGCACCTCCTGGTCCAATGCGGTGCAGCGGCTGTTCGCCAAATACGACTACCTGCTGATGCCCACCGCACAGACTTTCCCCTTCGACATCACCGAAACCTGGCCGCACCAGGTCGCCGGCCAGACGATGCAGACCTATCACGAGTGGATGAAGGCGATCTGCCTGATCACCATGTCGGGCTGCCCGGCCCTGGCGGTGCCCGCCGGCTTTGGGCCGCAAGGCCTGCCGATGGGCCTGCAGGTCATCGCCCCCATCCATCATGAGATGGACTGTCTGAAGCTGGCGCATGCCTATGAGATGGCGTCGCAGCTGACCGCACGCCACTTGCCGCCGCTGCTGCGGGCCTGATGCGCCGGCGCACCCTGCTGCAGGCAGGCAGCCTTCTTCCCTTGATGGGCGTGCCCGTGGTGCACGCCGCCACACCGGGCATCGCCGCCAAAGTCGCCATGCACAATGGCCGCGCCACGCTGTTCATCGACGGCAAGCCCGTGCAGCCCATGATCTATGCCCTGACCGACACGCCGGCCGGGCGCTGGACCTGGGAAGAAGTGCCCCGCGAGAATATCGAGAATTTCACCAGGGCCGGCATCGGACTGGTGCAGGTCGATATCTGGCTGGAATATATCTGGAAGGGTGATGCGCCGCTGGAGATGGACCTGGTGCGGCGCCAGATCCGCGGTGTGCTGGATGTGAATCCGGATGCCGCAATTTCCATCCGCCTGCATGTCAACGCGCCCGCCTGGTGGAACGCAGCGAACCCTGAAGAAATCACCCAGTATGCCGATGGCCCGGTGGCCGATATTCCCGAGCGCGGCCTGCACCGGCTTTTGGAACACGACCTGGACCGCACGCCCCGCGCCAGCATGGCGTCGCTGAAATGGCGTGCCGAATCCGGCGCCCGCGTGAAGGAGTTCTGCCAGCGCCTGTGCGCCACACCGGAAGGCGCAGCGGTCTATGCCATCCATCCCGCCGCCGGCGTCTATCACGAATGGCATTATTGGGGCTTCATCGAGCACGATCCCGATTCCGGCCCGTGCATGACGCGGTATTTTCGCGAATGGCTGACGGAAAAATACGGGACGGACGATCACCTGCGTGCCGCATGGGATAATCCATCGGCCTCGCTATCCGCCGCTGCGGTTCCCGGCACGGCGCAGCGCCGGGCGACGTCCGACGGGCTGTTCCGCGATCCGCAAAAGGAACGCCAGGTCAGCGATTACTTCGAATGCCAGCACCGCACGGTGGCCGATTCCATCATTCATTTCTGCCGCATCGCCAAGGAAAGCTGGAACAGGCCGTTGGTCACCGGTGTCTTCTATGGCTATTTCTTCATCCTGTTCGGCCGGCCCCAGACCGGCGGGCACCTGGCGCTGCAACGCGTGTTGAACAGCCCTTACGTGGACTATCTCAGCGCGCCGCAAGCCTATGCCACCCAGTTCCGCGGCATCGGCGGCTCGGGCCAGGCGCGCGGCCTGGCGGAATCACTGCGCCTGCACGGCAAGCTGCTGCTGGACGAAATGGACCAGGAGCCGGCCAGCTATCGCAAGACCGGCAACGATGCGCCGGCGCTTCTGGCCGACAGCGTCGCCATCCTGCGGCGCAATGTGATCCAGACCCATACCCAAGGTCATGGCTTTTGGTATTACGACTTCGGGCCCGGCCGCGACGCCAAGGGCTGGTGGGACGATCCCGTGCTGATGCGCGAGATCGCGGGCATGCGCGCCGTGCTGGCGCCTTATTATGAGAAGCCGTATGTGCCGCAGGCCGATGTGGCGCTGGTCTACGACACCGACTCTTTCTATTACACCGCCGCCTATCCCGACCAGGATCCGGTAATCTCGCCGCAGCTGGTGGACCGCTTGGCGCCGCATGCCTATCGCGGCGGCGCCGCCATCGACATCTTCCACTTGGGCGACCTGGAGCGCGCCGAATGGGATCGTTACAAGGTCGTGCTCTTCGCCAACACCTTCCTGCTGACACCAGCGCAAAAGGATTTCATCCGGCGCAAGGTCGCAATCAATGGACGCCACCTGTTCTGGACCATGGCGCCGGGCATCACGGATGGGGTGCGCAACAACGATGTCTGGATCAGTGACGTGACCGGCATGACCATCACGCGCCGCGAACTGGCCGGGCCGCCGGAAGGAACGTTGCGTTTTGCCGGACAGATCCGCGCCCTGGGCGTGTCCAGGGCCTTCAAGCCCTTTTTTACCGTGGATGATCGCGCGGCAACCCCGCTTGGTGCCCTGGATGGCTCCGATGCCGTCATGCTCGCGCGCAAGACCCAGGCGACACACACATCCTGGTTCTGCAGCCTGCCGCCCAATGACGACGAATTGCTGGGGCATGTCTTCCGGGAAGCAGGTGCGCATATCTACCTGCCACCGGGCGAGGTGGTTCATGCCGGCGGCGGCGTGGTCTGCATCCACAGCCTGGCCGGCGGTCCGCGCGAACTGGCGCTCAAGAATGGCAAGCGGGTAGCACTGTCGCTGCCGCCGCGCTCCACCAGTCTTTATGACGCGGAAAGTGGCGCCACCCTGATCGCCTGATGACGCGGCGCAGCAATTTTTTCGCGGGATAAGCGCGCTATTGCACTGGCCTTGATCCGGAATCGCGGGGCACACTGCGGCGGGTTCGGGGATAAAAATGGCAAAAAGTCTTCCCAAGAAAGACGTGGTCATCATGGGCCTGGGCTGGACCGGGTCCATCCTCGCCCAGGAACTGACCGAAGCCGGGCTGAATGTCGTCGCGATCGAGCGCGGCCCCTGGCGCGATACCGCCACCGATTTCAACATCGGCTACATGCCCGACGAGCTGCGCTATGCCGTGCGGCGCGAGCTGTTCCTGCAGCCCAAGCAGGAAGCCATGACCATGCGCAACAGCGCCGACCAGACCGCGTTGCCGATGCGCGACTATGGCTCCTTTTTGCCGGGATCTGGCGTGGGCGGCGCCGGCGTGCACTGGAACGGATTTTCCTGGCGCTATTATCCATCCGACTTTGAGGCCAAGAGCCACCTGACCAAGCGCTATGGCGCCAAGAAAATCGCGGGCCTGCAATTGCAGGACTGGGGCGTCACCTATGACGAGGTCGAGCATTGCTACGACCGTTTTGAATATTTGTGCGGCGTGTCGGGCAAGGCCGGCGTCGTAAACGGCCAGGTCCAGCCGGGCGGCAATCCGTTTGAAGGCACGCGCAGCCGCGAGTATCCCAACCCGCCGCTGAAGATGCCCTATTCCTCGACCCTGTTCGGCGAGGCGGCGCGCAACATGGGCCTGCATCCCTTCCCCGCCCCGTCGGCCAACCTGTCGCGCGCCTATATCAACCCGCTGGGCATCGCGATGGGCGAATGCACCTATTGCGGGTTCTGCGAACGCTTCGGCTGCGGCAACTATTCCAAGGCCAGCCCTCAGACCACCATCCTGCCGGTGCTGATGAAGAAGCCGAACTTCGAGGTTCGCACCGAATGCGAGGTCCTGAAGATCAACCTGCGTCCCGACGGCAAGACTGCCAAAAGCATCACCTATGTCGACAAGGCCGGCGTGGAGTTCGAACAGCCCGGCGACATCATCATCCTGTGCGGCTATGGCCTGATGAATGTGCGCATGATGTTCCTGTCGAACATCGGCAAGCCGTATGATCCCAAGACCGGCGAAGGCGTGGTGGGGCGCAATTACTGCTACCAGACCGGCGGCGGCGGCGCCTCGATGATCTTTGACGACAAGCGTTTCAATCCCTTCGTCGGCGCCGGCGCGCTTTCCATGCAGGCGCATGATTTCAATGGTGACGCCTTCGACCATTCCAATCTGGATTTCGTGGGCGGGGCCACCATCGGTTCGGGCGAAAGCAACGGCCGGCCGATCAATTCCCGTCCCACCCCGCCCGGCACGCCGCGTTGGGGCGCCAAATGGAAGGACGCCACCGCCAAAACCTATGGCCGGGTGATGGGCATCGGCGGTTCCGGCTCCAGCTATGCCGTCCGCGAGAATTACCTGGACCTGGACCCGACCTATACCGACAGCCATGGCCGTCCACTGCTGCGCATCACCTTCGATTTCCCGGACAATGATTTGCGCATGCAGAATTATGTCAGCAAACAATGCGAGAAGATCGCCCGCTCGCTCAATCCCAAGATTCTCAATGTGGGCAAGGTGCGCAGCGGCTGGAGCGCGGTGCCCTACCAGACCACCCACAATACCGGCGGCGCGGTGATGGGCGCGGACCCCAAGACCAGCGCGCTGAACAAGTACATGCAGAGCTGGGATGTCTCCAACCTGTTCGTGGTGGGCGCATCCGCCTTCCCGCAGAATGCGGCGATGAACCCCACCGGCACGGTTGGGGCACTGGCCTTCTGGGCCGCCGAAGCCATCCGCAATCGTTATCTCAAGGCGCCAGGTCCGCTGAACTAACGCACCGTCAGGTGGATCGCCGCCCAGACCGTGCCGTCGGCCGCGCTCCAGCTCTTGCCATCAAAAGCGCGCACCTGCAGGACATCGCCCGTGCTGCCGGTGACGAAGCTGGTCTGGGCCAGGGCGGAGGCCGGAATGTTGATCACCGTGTTGGCCGCCTGCGCCACACCGTTGACGACAAAATGGCCGCTGCTGGCGCCGGCCGTGCCGTCCCATAGCTGATATTGGGTGATGGCATCGCCATCCGGATCGCTGGCCGCGAACAGAGTTGATGCCGCCAAGGTCTTGCCGGCCTGCACCGTGATATCCGGGGCGGCCACCACAGGCGCATTGTTAGCAGGCACTCCCACCGTGAAGGGCGCCCAGGTGCCGAAGTCCGGCGCACTCCAGGCGGTGCCGTCAAAAGCGCGGATCTGCAGATTGTCATTGACCGTGCCGGTGACAAAGCTGGTCTGGGCCAGCTGTCCCGCCGATATCTCGATCACCCCACCCGCCGCCTGCGCCACCCCGCCCACCACAAAGTGGCCGCTGGCGGCGCTGGTGGTGGTGTCCTTCAGTTGGTATTTGGTCATGGTGTCGCCATCGGCATCGCTGACCATGAACAGGCTGGTCAGCGCCAGGGTCTGGTTCTTTTTGGCGGTGATGCCGGTGGTCATGACCGTCGGCGCCCGGTTGACGGCAGCAGCCACTGAGACCGAAAAAGGCGACCATGGCACATTGTCGGCCGCGCTCCAGGCAGCGCCGTCAAAGGCGCGGATCTGCAGATTATCGCCCACCGTACCGGCGACGAAGCTGGTCTGGGCCAGTAGCGCTGCAGTGATCTCGATCACCGTACCGGCGGCCTGCGCCACGCCATTTACCACGAAATGCCCACTGGCCGGATCGGCGCTGGTATCGCGCAGCTGATATTTGGTGATGGTGTCGCCGTCGGGATCGCTGACCGTGAACAGGCTGGACAGCGCCAAGGCCTGGTTCTTCCTGGCGCTGATGGGTCTGGTGGTCATCACCGGGGCGCGGTTGGCGGGCACCGAAACCGTGAAAGGCGACCATTGCGCATTGTCCGCCGCGCTCCAGGCGACGCCGTCAAAGGCGCGAATCTGGAGATTGTCGCTCGTAATGCCGGTGACGAAGCTGGTCTGGGCCAGTTGCGCCGCCGTGATCTCGATCACCGTGCCGGGAGCCTGCGCCACGCCATTCACTACAAAGTGGCCGCTGGCCGGATCGGCGCTGGTATCCTTGAGCTGGTATTTGGTGATGGTGTCGCCGTCGGGATCGCTCACCTTGAACAGGCTGGACAGCGCCAAGGTCTGGTTCTTCTTGGTGCTGATGGTGCCAGTCGTCACCACC
>CANBZE010000075.1 GCA_947373775.1 Alphaproteobacteria bacterium | reverse complement strand
CCGGCCAGCGGCGCTAGCAGCACAGCGGCGGCGAACAGTACCGCCACGGTGACGGCGACCAGTCCGGTGCGGCCGCCGACGCCGGCGGCGCTTTCGATATAGGCGGTGACGGGCGAGGTCCCCAGCACCGCGCCGATCATGGTGCCGGTGGCGTCGCTGACCAGGGCGCGGCGGCCGTTCTTCAACCGGCCGTCCTTCATCAGCCCGGCCTGGTTGCCCACCGCCGTCAGCGTGCCGGAGGTATCCAGCAGGTCCAAAAGCAGGAAAACCAGCACCACAGAGATCAAAATTCCCACCGAATTACCGCCAGTGAAACGCAGTTGCAGGAAGGTCGGCGCGATGGAGGGCGGGGCTGCCGACAGCGCCGGCAGGGCGGTCAAACCCAGCGCCAGGCTGGCAATGGTGGCGCCGATAATGCCGATCAGCACTGCGCCGGGCACCTTGCGCGCCCACAGCGCCGCGATCACCAGCAGCGCGCCCGCCGCGATCAGCGCCTTGGGATCGGCCAGGTTGCCCGGCTGCAGCAGGGTGGTGCTGCTGGCCTTTACCCATCCGGCATTCTCGAACCCGATCAGGGCCAGGAAGAAACCGATGCCGGCGCCGATGGCGCGCTTCTGGCTTTGGGGGATGGTGTTGATCAGGCCTTCGCGCAAGGGCGAGGCCGAGATCGCTACGAACAGCACGCCGGAAACGAAGACGCAGCCCAGCGCCAGCCGCCAGTCGCCCGCCAGCAGCGGCACCACGGTGAAGGCGAAGTAGGCGTTCTGGCCCATGCCCGGCGCCAGCGCGACCGGCAAGTTGGCATACAGCCCCATCAGAAGCGTGGTCAGCGCGGCGGCGATAGCGGTGGCCATGAACACCGCGCCGCGGTCCATGCCGGCGGCGCTCAATATCTGCGGATTGACGAACAGGATGTACGCCATGGTGAAGAACACCGTGACCCCGGCCAGGATTTCGCTCCTGGCAGTGACGCCTTCGGCGCGAAGACCGAACAGTCTTTCCAGCATCGCGCCCCCGCTCGATCCAAACGAAAAGGCCGGAAGCATGGCTTCCGGCCTGTAGCCGCTTTTCGCGGTAATTCTCCCCGAACTTGGCCGTTCTAATGCGGTCACGTTCTTTTATTGAGTGGTTTGATATAGTGCTTCGCGGACGGAGTCACGACATTATTGGGTCTATTGCAATGCAACATGCGCAATATAGTTTCGTAGCGGCCATCCTGCTTTCGCTGGCCCTTCCGGCGGTTGCGCGAACCATCGCCAAGCCGCACCAGCCCGATCCTCTGCTGGACGGCGGCCCTACCAGTGCTTGCGCCGCTGGAACCGACTATGCCGCCGGGGCCGATGTCCAGGGCCGCCGGGTCGCCCCGGCCGATGTGGGGGCCAACGCCGTGCCGGTGCCCGATTCCATCGCCATCCCGCTGGACCAGGCCGGTTCCCGGGGCCGGGCGCGCCCCGGCATGGGCGACAGTGCCTATGTCAGCCTGGACGGCCGCAAGATTGCGCCGTTGCTGAACCCGCCGCCCTGCCATTAACCGAACCTCCGGTTCTGCCGCATCTTCCCGCGCCCTGAAGGGTAAACAGGGATCATGCGCGCCCTTCTCGCCGCCCTGATCCTGATCGCCGGTTGCGTGTCCGCGCAGGCTGCGCCTTGGCGTATCACCAAGGACCATTGGGACCCGGCGGACGAGGCGGGCTATGGCGCCTTCATCACCGCGTTGGGGGATTCGGGCTGTTCTTCCTCCCAAAGCTGCCTGCGCGATCCGGCCAACCCGTATCGCGGCAGCGACGGGCGGTTTCTGGATATCGATGTGGACTGCGCCAAGCTGCCTTACCTGCTGCGCGCCTATTACGCCTGGAAGAACGGGCTGCCCTTTTCCTATGTCGATGGCGTGGCGGGCTCGCGCTTCGGCCACAGCTCCAACCGCATCGTCAGCCGCGCCGGGATGATCGATCATGGCGATGGCATCGACGGCGCGGCCGCCATCCGCACGCTTTTGGACAATGTCTATTCCGGCACCTTCCGCACCGATGCCGCCGGCGATGGCGGCATTCCGGCGGATTTCTATTCCCCGGCGCTGCAGCCAGGCAGCATCCGCCCCGGCACGGTGATCTATGACACCAATGCCCATGTCGGCATCGTCTATAGCGTCGATGGGGCGGGCCGCATCTATTACATGGACGCCCATCCCGACTTCACCATCAGCCGCAGCGTCTATGGCCCGCAATTCGGCCAGAGCCCCGCATCGCTGGGTGGCGGACTGAAAAACTGGCGGCCACTGCAATTGCAGAACGCGCATTGGCAGGATGGCGCGTTGGTGGGCGGGCATTATGTGCTGGCGCGCAACAGCCAGATCGCGGATTTCTCGCTGGTCCAGTATTTCGGCACCGAGCGCGACGGAAGATGGCGCTATAACGGCGCGCAGTTGGGCTATTACGAATATGCCCGGGTGGCGGTGTCGGGCGGCAAGACCGACTTCAATCCGGTCTATGAGTTGCAGGCCACCATGGGCACGCTTTGCAACGACCTCAACGACCGCGCCCAGGCGGTGAACCAGGCGGTGGCCAACGGCATCGCTGCCAAGCTGCATCCGTCCGCCATCCCGGCCAACATCTATTCCAGCGAGGACGGGGAGTGGGAGGCCTATGCCACCCCGGCGCGCGATGCACGGCTGCGCGCCGCCTTCGCCGCCTTCCGCCAGGAGCTGGGGAAGATGACCGGCCAGTGGCTGAACCGCGACGCCCGCGTGGTCTATGACGGGCTGGACTTGAAGCGCGACCTGTTGGCGGCGTATGACCGCCAGAGTGCGGCCTGCACCATCACCATCCTGTCCAGCGACAAGCACCCGGTGGCGCTGAGTTTCGACGACATCTCGCACCGGCTGTTCGACATGTCGTTCGATCCTTACAATTGCGTGGAATTGCGCTGGGGCGCCAACTTGGACGAAGCAAGTGGGATGGGATGCCCCGACCAGACCGGCAAGCGCCGCTATTACGCGATGGAAGTCCAGGCGCGGCGGGTGATCGACCCCGATACCGGTGCCATGGCGGGGCCGGCTGACACTGACATCCGCGCATTGATCCTGTCGATGCCGGCACGCGCACCCTGGGTGCAGCGCATGCCGGGCGATACCCGCCAGTCCTTGCTGCCCTGATCTGGCGCATTTTAGGCCGGGTTTTAAACGGCCGGTAACCTGTGGAACCCTAGCCTGTCACCTGCGATCAGACGCTGAGGGGCGTGAGAATGCTACAGGACAGCTGGAGCTTTTACGAAGAACCCATGCCCAGGAAGCGGATTTTCCATCCGCGCAAGCGATCGCTTGTCGGCCCCATGCTGACCATCGCCGCCGCGCTGGTCGTGGTGTTCGAGGCAGTCAGCCGCTTCTAGTAAGCGCGGCCGATCAGAATTTCTTCCACGCCGGGCTTGCCGGTAAAGAGGCAAGTCTCAAACGTCTCCGGCTGCTGCAGCGGCGCGTTGCGGATGGTGAGCTTTAGCGCCTTGAGCTTGGTGTCCACGGCATCCAGTTCGGTGCCGCTGGGCTTGGCCCATGAAATCTTCAACCAGCCTTTGAAGTCGTCGTCGCTGCCGGCGTAATAGTCTTCCACGCCCTTCCAGTCGGTGACGCCGGACTTGATGTTGCCGTCCAGACGCGCCTTGGCCTCGGCGTACAGCCCGGCCTGGATTTCGGCCAGCAGCTGTACGGCTTTTTCTTCCAGGAATTCCGGGCGGGGCAGGGCGATGGACTTGACCTTGTCGCCGTCGCGCAACTGGTCGCGGCGCATATAGGTGACATTGCCGCCGGCGGCATCGCGCGGGCCGATCTCGATGATGATGGGCGCGCCGCGGCGCACCCAGTTCCAGCGCTTTTCCGCCGACTTGATTTTCTTGCCGTCGAGAAACGCGCGCACCGGCAGGCCGAACACGCTGAGCTTGTTCAGCATCGCCACCAGGTCTTCGCAGTATTTCAACACTTCGGCGTCTTCCGGCTTGTCGCGCAGCATGGGCACGACAACGATCTGCTTGGGCGCAATGGCGGGCGGCAGGCGCAAGCCGTCGTCATCGCCATGAGTCATGATCACGCCGCCGATCAGGCGGGTGGAAACACCCCAGCTTGTGGTGTTGCACAGGGTGATGGTGCCGGCGTCGTCCTGGAACTTGATGCCCTGGGCTTCGGCAAAGTGGGTGCCCAGGAAATGCGACGTGCCGGCCTGCAGCGCCTTGCCGTCCTGCATCATGGCTTCGATGGAATAGGTGTTCACCGCGCCGGGGAAGCGTTCATTCTCCGGCTTCTCGCCGGCGATCACCGGCATGGCCAGAGTGTCCTCGGCAAAGCTGCGATAGACTTCCAGCATCTTCAGCGTCTCTTCCACTGCCTCGGCTTCGCTGGCATGGGCGGTATGGCCTTCCTGCCAGAGAAATTCGGTGGTGCGCAGGAACAGGCGCGGGCGCATTTCCCAGCGCACCACATTGGCCCACTGGTTGATCAGCAGCGGCAGGTCGCGGTGCGAACGCACCCAGCGCGAGAAGGCATCGCCGATGATCGTTTCGGAGGTGGGGCGCACCACCAGTGGCTCTTCCAGCTTGGCATCCGGATCGGGCTGCAGCTTGCCGTCGATGTTCTTCAGGCGATGATGGGTGACGATCGCCATTTCCTTGGCGAAACCTTCGACATGCTCGGCCTCCTTGGCGATGAAGGACAGCGGGATGAACATGGGGAAGTAGCAATTCTCGTGGCCGGTCGCCTTGATGCGGCGGTCCATCTCCTGCTGGATCTGCTCCCACACGCCATAGCCCCAGGGCTTGATGACCATGGCGCCGCGCACAGGGCTGCTCTCGGCCATGTCGGCATCGCGCACCACCGCCTGGTACCAGTCGGCGAACCGGGTGCGGTTGATGTCGAGGGCGCGCTGCATGGGAAGCTCCGGAAGAGGCAATCAGGGATGAGCGTGTTTAGCCCGCCGCGCGGGGCCTGAACAGCAGATAAGTCGCCACGCCGCTGACCCCAAACAGGGCCATCAGGCTGGTCAGCGGCACCGGGCTCGCCGGGGTCGGAAAAGCGCCCATCAGCGCCGACGCCATGGCGCCGACCCCGTACATGATGATGCCGATCAGGGCCGAGGCCATGCCCGCGGCGTGTCCGAAATGGTGCATGGCCAGGCCCGATCCCGTCGCATTGATGGTGCCGATCATGGCGCAATAGACAAATGTGAAAGGCAACAGGCCGAGCAGCCCGCCCCAGCCGAGCGCGCCGGCCGCCAGCGCCAGGCAGCCGGCAACGGCATTGGCGATCAGGACGCCGTAAA
The DNA here is from genome assembly GCA_947373775.1 of Alphaproteobacteria bacterium. The sequence goes on along the minus strand of CANBZE010000075.1, from coordinate 2,327 downwards.
AAAGCGGCTCGCCGGGATGAGTCCTCAGCCAGCGCGCCGCGCTCTGGCTGAAGATGATCAGGCCGATGCCGTTCAGGACGAAAGTGAAGCCAAAATACTGCGGCGTGACGTGGAAGATGCCGATCACCACATGCGGCCAGCCGGTAAGGAAGGCATAGAGACCCGCGCCGGTCAGGGTGGCGGGAATGATGAAGCGGATGAATCGCCGGTCCTTGGCGATGGCCCAGTAATCGCTCAGCACATGCAAGGGATGCAGCCGGCGGTCGGAGCCGGGATGGCTTTCCGGCAGCAGCCACCAGACAAAGCCCCAGGTGAGAAGCGCGGCGCCGCCCTGCAGCCAGAAAATGCTGCGCCAACCGGTCAGGGGCAGCATCCAGCCGCCGACGAAAGGCGCGAACAGCGGCGACACCGACAGGATCAGCAGCATCTGGGCGAAGATGCGCGCCGCCTGCTGCGGCGGAAACAGGTCACGGACGCAAGCGCGCGCCAGCACCGTTCCGGCACAGGCGCCCATCGCCTCGAAGAAGCGGGCGATGTCCAGGGTCAGCGGCCCTTGCGCCAGGGCACAGCCGGTGGCGCCCGCGATGTAGAGCAACAGCCCGATCAGGATGGGCCAGCGCCGTCCGAAACGGTCCGACAGAGGGCCGATCCCGATCTGCCCCAGGCACAGGCCCAGGAAGAAGGACGCCATGGAATGTTCGATGGCCGAAATCGGGGTTCCGAATTCCCGCGCGATGGTCGGCAGCGCCGGCAGGTACAGGTCGATGCCTATGGGGGTGAAGACCGTCAGGATCCCGAACAGGGCGATCAGTTCGATCCGCCGCAGGCCGGTGATTTCTGCGCGGATTTGGGACTCGGTCATGGAACGGGTATGGGGCGGGCAAAAGCGCCGCGCAAGGCTTTGTGACCCTGTTTGTAATGGACGGATTCGCGCAGGCACCGTACCTTCGCCCCATGCCAGAATCGCCCCCACGCAAAACCGGTATTTTCGCGCCTTTCGAGTGGATGATCGCCGCCCGCTACCTGCGCGCCAAGCGCCAGGAAAGCTTCATCTCGGTGATCTCGCTGTTTTCGCTGATCGGCATCGCGCTGGGCGTGGCCACCCTGATCATCGTCATGTCAGTGATGAACGGCTTCAAGGTCGAGTTGCTGAAAAGCATCCTGGGCCTGTCGGGCCATGTCACCATCCAGTCGCAGCTTGGCAACATGAGCGACTATGATGCGGTGACGTCGCGGGTGATGAAAGTGCCCGGCGTGGTGCGCGCCGCCCCGGTGGTGGACGGCCAGGTGATGGCCAGCCAGAACGACGCCAACCTGGGCGTGATCGTGCGGGGCATCCGCGCCCGCGACCTGGGCAAGCTTGCGGTGGCCGAAAAGCTGCGCGCCGGATCGCTGGCCTACTTCGACGGCGACGACGCGGTGATTGTGGGCGCTGGGCTCGCCGCCAAGCTGGGCGTGCGGGTGAACGGCGAAATCACGCTGATCGCGCCCAAGGGCAATGTCACCCCGTTCGGCACCACGCCACGGGTGAAGACCTATCACGTCATCAGCGTGTTCCGCATCGGCAACACGCTGTACGACAACAACTACATCTTCATGCCATTGGGCGAGGCGCAGAATTATTTCGATCTTGGCGACAAGGTCAGCGGCGTCGAGGTGATGCTCAACGATCCGGAAGCCGACCTCGCGCTGCTGCCGGCGCTGGGCAAGGCGGCGGGGCCGACGATGCGCACGGTGCCGTGGCAGGACCTCAACAGCGCCTTCTTCGAGGCCATCCAGGTCGAGAGCAATGTGATGTTCCTGATCCTGTCGCTGATCATCCTGGTGGCGGCGCTGAACATCGTGTCCGGCCTGATCATGCTGGTGAAGGACAAGTCGGCCGACATCGCCATCCTGCGCACCATGGGCGCGACGCGCGGCGCGGTGATGCGCATCTTCTTTATCTCGGGCGCCAGCATCGGGGTGTCGGGCACGGTGATCGGCTTTGTCATCGGCGTGCTGTTCTGCGCCAATATCGAGAATATCCGTCAGGGCCTGAGCAAGCTGACCGGCACCACCTTGTTCGACCCCACTGTCTATTTCCTCTCGCGCATGCCGGCCGAAATGGCGCCGATGCAGGTCGCGTCGGTGGTGGTGATGGCGCTGGTGCTGACCTTCCTGGCCACGCTGTATCCGTCGTGGCGCGCCGCCAGGCTCGATCCGGTCGAGGCGCTTCGCTATGAGTGAAGTTCTCAGGCTGGATACCATCACCCGCCGCTATCGCGAGGGCGAGGGGCAGCTGGAAGTGTTCAGCGGCCTTTCCATGTCGCTGAAGGCCGGCGAGATCG
>CANBZE010000074.1 GCA_947373775.1 Alphaproteobacteria bacterium | reverse complement strand
CAGCAGGCTGCGGGCCAGGCCCTGGATGGTGGCCAGCAGATCGCCCGCTGCCACCGTGTCGCCATCCGCAACGGCAGGGGTGAAGCGCGTGTTGGGATCGACCAGGCGGAAAGCGGCTTCGGCGCAGTTCAGGCCGGCGATGGTGCCGGGCTTGCGCGCCACCAGTCGGGCCGTGGCCTGCGCCGCTTCGGGGATGGTGAAGGCGCTGGTGATGTCGCCGGCGCGGCCAAGGTCTTCTTCCAGAGCGGCGCGGACCGCGGGCTCGACCGGCAGCGGAGGCGGCGGCCGCGTATAAAAGTCGTCGCTCACAATGCGCGGCGTTGCGCGGGCAGGGCAATGGCGTTCGCGCCCGCCAGGGTCATGACGGTGCGCTGGCCCTGCGCGTCGGTCTGCGGAAAGTCGCCGCGCCAATGGCTGCCGCGCGATTCCTGCCGCGCCAGGGCGGCGGCGGCCACCAGCCGCGCCGTGGCGGTGATGTTGAGCAGGGCGGCGTCGCCATTGCCGGCCTGTTCGACGCGGGCGACCACGTCCAGCAATTGCGTCAGGCCCTGTGCGTCGCGCTCCAGCCCGGCATGGCGGCTCATCGCCTCGCGCAGCTGGCGCGGCGGCGGTTGCGGCGCCGCCAGCACGGGCGCGGGCGGCAGCGGGCGGTCGCAGCCGGATGTCAGCAGCCCGCGCACGTCTTGCGCGGCGCGCGCCCCGAACACCAGACCCTCCAGCAGCGAGTTGGAGGCCAGGCGATTGGCGCCGTGCAGACCGGTGGCGGCGCATTCGCCCACCACCCACAGGCCGGGCAGGGACGAACGGCCGGCGGCGTCCGAAGCGATGCCGCCCATGTGATAGTGCGCGGCCGGCGCCACCGGGATCATCGCGCGGACGGGATCGATCCCGGCGGCCATGCAGGCGGCATAGACGGTCGGGAAATGCCGCGGGAAGTCCGCGCCGATCGCCTCGCGGCAATCCAGGAACACCTTTGCGCCCGAAGTGATCTGGCGATGGATGGCGCGGGCGACGATGTCGCGCGGCGCAAGTTCGGCGTCGTGATGGAGGACGGTCATGAAGCGCTCGCCGCGCGCATTGACCAGCACCGCACCTTCGCCGCGCAGCGCCTCGGTCGCCAGCGGCGCGGGATCGCGGCCAACCGCGATGGCGGTGGGATGGAACTGCACGAATTCCGGATCGGAGATCAGGGCGCCGGCGCGCGCCGCCATGCCAAGGCCTTCGCCGCGCGATTCCAGCGGATTGGTGGTGACGGCATACAGCGCGCCCAGCCCGCCGGTCGCCAGGATCACAGCGCGGGCGCGAAACAGGATCAGCCTTGCGCCCGAACCGATGCCGGAGCGGGCGAAGATGCCGGTGACGCGGCCATTCTCCGTCGCCAGTTCGACGGCATGGAAACCTTCCAGCAACGTGATGTTGTTTGCTTCATTGGCGCGTGCGGCCAGGGTCGCGGAAATTGCCGCGCCGGCGCCGTCGCCCTTCACATGCACGATGCGGGGCATGGAATGGGCAGCTTCGCGGCCGACCGCCAGCGAGCCGTCGCCATTGCGGTCGAACGGCGCGCCGAAACCCACCAGGTCCTCGATGCGGGCGGGGGCGCACCTAGCCACCAGATCCACGATGCGAGAATCGCAAAGACCCGCCCCCGCCACCATCGTGTCATGGGCATGCGACTGCCAGGTATCGCCTTCGCCCACCGAGGCGGCGATGCCGCCCTGCGCCCAGGCGCTGGAGCCAGACAGGCCGGGGCGGGTGCCCGCCAGCACGATGCTGGGCATGGGCGCCAGCTTCAGGGCGGTGAACAGCCCGGCGATCCCTGCGCCCAATATCAGCGCGCCATCGGTCTCGACGATGTTGTCGATGCGGGTCATAGGATCGCCAGCATGCGGTCGATGGGCGCGCGTGCCCGTGCCGCGATCTCGGCGGGCACGGTCACTTCGAAGGTCATGGTCTGCAAGCTGTGCAGGATGCCGTTCAAGGTGATGCGCTTCATGTGCGGGCACAGGTTGCAGGGCCGCACGAACTCGATCTGCGGATACTCCACCGCGACATTGTCGCTCATCGAGCATTCCGTCACCATCACCACGCGCCGGGGCTGGTGGGTGCCGACATAGTTGATCATCGCGGCGGTCGAACCGGCGAAATCGGCTTCCGCCACAACTTCGGGCGGGCATTCGGGATGGGCCAGGACCACGATGCCGGGATGGGCGCTGCGATAGTCGCGGATTTCCTGCGCCGTGAAACGCTCATGCACTTCGCAGGCGCCTTCCCAGGTGATGACTTTCACGCCGGTCTGGGCCGCGACGTTGCGCGCCAGATATTTGTCCGGGATCATGATGACGGTATCGACGCCAAACTCGCGCGCGATGGCCTCCACCACCTTCACGGCATTGCCGGATGTGCAGCAAATGTCGCTTTCTGCCTTCACGTCGGCCGAGGTGTTCACATAGGTCACCACCGGCAGGCCGGGATATTTTTGCTTGAGCAGCTGCACATCCGCGCCGGTGATGGAGGCGGCGAGGGAACAGCCGGCTTCCATGCTGGGGATCAGCACGGTTTTTTCCGGTGACAGGATCTTGGAGGTCTCGGCCATGAAGTGCACACCGGCTTGGACAATGATCTTGGCATCGGTGCGCGCCGCCTCGCGGGCGAGGGCCAAAGAGTCGCCCACGAAATCGCCCACACAATGGAAGATTTCCGGCGTCATGTAATTGTGCGCCAGGATGACGGCGTCTTTCTCGCGCTTCAGCCGGTTGATCTCGGCGATCACCGGGGCATAAGCCGGCCATTCGATCTTCGGGATGACACCCGAGACCTTGGCGTAGAGAGCTTCGGTGGCGCGTGCGACGTCGGCGCTATAGGCCAGTTCCAGTCCCATTTGTCCTCCGACCGGCATAATACTCATTTCGAGTATATATGTGGTGCAAAAAACCCGGCATTCAAGGAGCCGGTTCGGACTTTATGCTACACACGAGCATTAAGGGGTCAAGAGTCGGAAACGCCACACTCAGGCATATGTTGCATGCCTATGACGATTTGCTGCGCCGCACACCCAGGCGGACGCCGGGCGCGGGCCGTTCTCGCAGCACCACGCGGCGGAAGCGGAACATCTCGGCAGGCCGACCGCGAACCGGCGCGTTGAACTTGCCGGTGCCTTCCACCAGGCCTTGTTCCGCCACCAGGCGGCGGAAATTCTGCTTGTGCAGACGAAGTCCCGCCAGCGCCTCCACCGCCCGCTGCAGTTCCAGCAGGGTGAAGGTGGGGGCCATCAATTCGAACACCACCGGGCGGTATTTCAGCTTGCCGCGCAGCCGCGCGATGGCGGTGGCCAGGATGCGGCGATGGTCGAACAGCATGGGCGTTCCAAGGCTGGCGCTTTTGTTCGCGCTTTTTTTGTTTAAGGGGGCGCTGTCGCGCCAGAATTCCTCCACCAGCCCGGCTTCATACAGAAGCTCGTAACGTTCCAGCACCCGCTCTTCATCCCAGCCTTCGCCGAAACAGACATTCACCCGTTCGCGCCGCAATTCGGCGGCTTCGGCATTGGGCGCATCCTTCACGAATTTCTTCAGCGCCGGAAGAATGGTGCTTTCGATCATGACCGGCTTGGTGTCGCGCCAGTCTTCCCAGGGAAAATAGTGATACCAGCCGCGCCACTCGGTTTCCGGCGCTTCCTTGCCCTGGCGGGTGAGGGCGAGATAGCCCACCGACACCACCCGCGTGCCGGCGGCAGCTTCGTGGCGGCCCTTGTCTCCGAAGGTATAGAGCTGCTCGGTATAGCCCAGGTCGAAGCGGGTCTGTTCGCCGACCCATTTGCGCAGGCCCGATTCCAACGTGCGCTGCTGCGCCGGATCGAACGGCCCGAACGGCAGCGCGTCGGCCGCGCCGTCATGGGCCACCACCAGCACCGAGGGGCGCTCGCCTTCCACCGCCACGATGGCGGCGGACAGGCCGATGGAAACCGTCTCTTTGCTCATAGGCCCACCAGCGGGAAGGTTGTGGTGACGCCTTCTTCCACGATCAAGGGCGGACCCATGCTGTTCAGCGCCGCGATCATCTTGCCACCCCGCCCCAGCGCATCGTCGGCATGTTGCACCAGCAAGCGGTTGGGCTGGGCATGCGGCGCGCGCTGGCGCATGGCGCGCGCAATCTCGATCTCGCGGTCGGGGCCCAGCCGATCGCACAGGATGGTGAAGGCCGATGCCATGGAGCGCGAAATTCCCGCCCAACAATGAATCAGCAGCGGCTGGCTGGTGTCCCAGCTGCGCGAAAATTCCAAAAGCTCATCGATGTGTTTGCGCGCCGGCGGCGCGGTGCCAGCGGCGGGATCGACGATGTCGTTGACGCCAAGGCGCAGATGCATGGCAGCGGGAAAGCCCGCCGGAGTGTCGATCATGTGTTCGGGCGACAGCAGGCTGACCAGGTGCGAGGGGGCATGGGCGGCGAGGGCGTCGGGCAGGCTCGACAGGGGGGTGACCAGCAGGCGGGGCATGGCCCCTTTTAACAGCTAATGGGCACTTTTTTGCACGACCTGCCGCTTGGCTACTTGAGGTCGCAAAGGCGGGCAAATCTGGCCAGGAACAGGGCTTGGGCCTCACCCGTAGCCAGGGGGGCCAGCCGGGGCGTTTTCAGGGCCCCCTGGAGCCTTTGGGGCGGGGCTCCGAACAGGCGGCGGGCTTCCGGCTCCTCGAACCCGGCCAGCTGGGTGGCCTCGTAATAGGCCGACAGATGGTCGGCCCGCTTGAACAGGGTCTTGAGGGCCGCCGGGACCTGGGCCGGCAGGCCGAACCGCAGATGGATGGCCGCCTGAAGTCTTTCTTCCAAGGCCTTGTAATTGATACCAACCGCGGCCTTGAAGGGGCTGATGAGGTCGCCGACAACATATTCCGGGCTATCGTGCAGCAAGGCCATCAGCCGGGCTTCCCGCGACAGGCGAGGCGACAGCTCCGCCACCAGCCGTTCCACCAGCACGCTGTGCTGGGCCACCGAGAAGGCATGCGCGCCCTTGGTCTGGCCGTTCCAGCGGGCGACCCGCGCCAGGCCATGGGCGATGTCGCCGATCTCGATGTCCAGGGGGCTGGGTTCCAAGAGGTCCAGCCGCCGGCCGCTCAGCATCCGCTGCCAGGCACGCAAAGGGATTCTCTTGCGATCAGGCACTGAGAAGCCGAACGGCGACCACGGTCAGGGTCGCCGCCAGGATGATGCGCAGCGCCCGGTCGGGCAGGCGCGGTGCGAACAGGCTGGCCAGCATGATGCCGGGCAGCGACCCGCACAGCAGCGAAACCAGAACGCCGGTATCGATGCCTCCGGTTGCCAGATGCCCCATGCCCGCGATCAGGGTCAGCGGCACGGCATGGGCGATGTCGGAGGCGGCGATCCGGACCACCGGCAGTTCGGGATAGAGCAGCAGCAGGGCGGTGACGCCAAGCGCGCCGGCGCCTACTGAGGAAATTGTCACCATCACGCCCAGCACCACGCCGGTGAGGATGGTGAAGGTGCGGGTCTGGCTGTCGGTCAGCACGCCAACACGCCGGGAATAGGTCGACAGCAGGCGGCGGCGAAACAGCAACGCCGCAGCGGTCAGGATCAGCGCCACGCCCAGCACCTTGGTGACCAGCGCGCTGTAGACGGCCTGGTCCACATGCAGCAGCCATAGCGCGCTTAAGGTCAGCAGCGATGCGGGCAGGCTTCCCGACGCCAGCCGCCGCACGATCCGCCAGTCGATGGTCTTGTTGAAGCCATGCACCAGGCCGCCGCCGGTCTTGGTGACACTGGCATAGATCAGATCGGTGCCCACCGCGGTCACGGGATGGACGTGAAACAACAGGATCAGCAGCGGCGTCATCAACGAGCCGCCGCCAACTCCGGTCATCCCGACCAGGAAGCCGACGGCGAAACCGGAGAGCACGTAAAGGGGATGGATGGTCGCGAACAGGGCCATTTCTTGTTTTTTCAAAAATATTTTTTTGCGGAACCGCAATCAAACACAAACTGCACTTTGGAACAATCGCCGCGGGCAGAATGCGCGTTTGATGGGCATCAAAGGCTTCGCAAGGCCTCCAAGCAACGCGATTTTAACCGGCTCTCCATCAAGATTGACAAAGCCTGAACAACAGGCCGGGTCGCAGGCCGCGATGCCCGCTCTAACCTCAATTGGGCATTCATATATTTTCGGTATCAAGGATGCCGAAAACCAGGCCCAGACCCTTGCAATGCCGTCTTTGATCGATCCCGTGGAAAATGGGGACTGCAGCCGCTCGCCCGGCCTGGCGGCGGCGCTTGCCGTTTTCGTGGCGGGCCTTGTGGTCGGGCTGGGCTTCTCCGCCGAACTTGGTGTCCAGTATATCGCCGGACTGATCATCGTTGCGACGCTGAGCTTTGCACTGTCGCTGCTGCAGCGCGTTGCCGCTGACACGCGCAAGCGCGTCACCGCCGGTGAAGCCAGCTACCGCGCATTCTTCGATCATGCCGTGGAAGGCATTTTCCGCACCACGGCTGAAGGCCATTACCTGGCGGTCAACCACGCGCTGGCCGACATCTATGGCTATGACCGGCCCGAAACTCTGGTTACCGGCCTCACCGATATCAGCGCCCAGCTGTATGTGGACCAGCGCCGCCGCGACGAATTCCGCGCACTGATGCAGGCCCATGACGTGGTGACCAATTTCGTGTCGGAAATCTATCACCGCTCGGGGCGCCGCATCTGGATCTCGGAAAATGCCCGCGCGGTGCGCGACTGGTCCGGTGAAATCCTTTGCTACGAAGGCACGGTCGAGGACGTCACCGAGAAATTCGAGCAGGAGCGCGCCTTGCGCGTGGCGCTGCGCCAGGCCGAGATCGCCAACAAGATGAAGGCCGCCTTCCTGGCCGCCATGAGCCATGAGCTCAAGACTCCGCTGAATGCCGTGCTGGGCTTTTCCGAGATCATCCGTGACGAACTGCTGGGCCCGGTCGGGCATGAAGCCTATCGCGACTATGCCGGCGACATTCACAAGAGCGGCTCGCGCCTTCTCACCGTCATCAATGACGTCCTGGACGTCTCGCGCCTGGAAGGCGGGCTTCTCACCATCGATGCACGTCCCGAAAGCGTGCAGGACGTGGCGGATGCCGCCATTGCCCAGGCGCGCGGCATCGCCCAGGACCAGCGCCCCATCCAGCTGGATGTGCCGGCTGACATGCCGATTCTGCATGTCGATCCGCGCCGCCTGTCCCAGGCGTTGGGCAACTTGCTTGCCAATGCGCTGAAGTTCACGCCCGAAAACGGCGAAGTGCGTTTCATCGCCCGCATGCAGCCGGACGGCAGCGTGCATCTGGTGGTGCAGGACACCGGCATCGGCATGGCCGAGGAAACCATCGCCTCGGCGCTGGAGCCGTTCCGCCAGCTGGACGGCAGCCTGGCGCGGCGCTTCGAAGGCGCGGGCCTGGGCCTGTCCATCTCCAAGGCGCTGGCCGAACTGCATGGCGGCGCGCTGAGCCTGGCCAGCGCGGTGGGCGAGGGCACCACCGTTACCATCCGGCTGCCCGCCAGCCGCGTGGGTTCGCGGGTCGCCAAGGTCGCTTAATTCCGCTTCAAGCCGGGCGCCGGGCAGGGTACACACCCGGCCATGAGCTCTTCTGCATTGGTGCTGTTTTCCGGCGGCCAGGATTCCACCGTTTGCCTGGCCTGGGCGCTGGCGCGCTTTCAGCGCGTGGAGACGGTGGGCTTTGACTATGGCCAGCGCCATGCCGGCGAGCTGAAAGCGCGGCCGGTCATTCTGGACGGGCT
>CANBZE010000073.1 GCA_947373775.1 Alphaproteobacteria bacterium | reverse complement strand
TTGGACGATGTGCAGCAGGTGGAACGGCACTTGCGCGAACTGGCCGGAGACAAGAAGCCGTGAGCGTGTTCGACCATCTCTGGCAATCCACCCTGGTTGCGGTCGTCGTCACTGTTCTCACTTTGCTTTTCCGCAATAACAGCGCGCGCGTCCGCTACGCGCTTTGGCTGACAGCGTCGCTGAAATTCCTGTTGCCCTTTTCCCTGCTCACCGCGCTGGGGCGCATGGCTTTCGTCCAACCCGTGCCGGCGGAATCCTTCGCGGTTCTGACCCGCATGCGCCCCGTCGCCATGCCCTTCTCCGCCGCCGCGCCGGAGCATCTGCCGTGGCTCACGCTTGTGACCATCGTCTGGGCACTGGGCGCGGCCGCGATCGCCGGCATCTGGCTGCTGCGCTGGCATCGCCTGTCGGTCATCGCGCGCAATGGGCAAGCCCTGCCCTTCGCGCTGGCGGTGCCCGTGCGTACCACGCCGGCCCTGATGGAGCCGGGACTGGTGGGCATCTGGCGCCCCGTAATCCTTCTGCCCGAAGGCATCTTCCAGCAGCTTTCCGGCAGCGAGATCGACGCCATCCTGCGCCATGAATTGTGCCACCACGCCCGCCGCGACAATCTGATGGCGGCGATGCACATGCTGGTAGAGGCAGTTTTCTGGTTCCATCCGCTGGTCTGGTTCATCGGCGCGCGCCTGGTCGCGGAGCGCGAAGCGGCCTGCGACGAAAGTGTGCTGGCGGGCGGGCAAAACCCCCTGGAATATGCGCAGGCGATCCTGCGGGTGTGCCGCCTGTATCTGCGTTCGCCGCTGGCCTGCGCCTCCGGCGTGGCCGGCGCGGATCTGGGCCGGCGCGTGGAGGCCATCATGGCCAGGCCCGATCTGGAAGATGTCGATACCTTGCGCAAGCTGACGCTGGCGGGATTGCTGCTGATCGCGATCGCGGGGCCCCTGGTCACCGGCGGCCTGCGCGCGGCCCCGCCCGCAGAACTGATGCAGCGCCTGGCCACCGCGCTGTTGCCGCCGGCGCCGGTGGCAACAACGGCCGCCACCGCCACGCCCGTCAGCACCACCCGGCATCGGACACATCCTGCGGCGCGTACGGTGGAACCACTGTTGAAGGTGGAAGCCCGCACACTCAGCGAACGGGAGATACCGGCCACGCCGTCATTGATCGTCATCGCCGCGCCGCAGCTTCCAGCCGAGCCGCAAGAAGAAGCAAAGGTTTGCCGCGCCCCGCAGCAATTGCAGAACTCCCGCCTTATGGGTCCCGAGGTTTGCCTGACCCAAGGCGAATGGGACCAGATCAAGCATCGCGGTCTCGTGCTGATGCCTGACGGGCAAACCCTGGCCACAGACTATGACAGGGAACGCGCCAAGCGGGCGGGCTCCTGCAGTCCGCGCAGCCTCGTCTCCGGGACGATGAACGTCACAGCCGGGACGATTTGCTTTTGAGTTAGCGCCTGGCGGGAACTTCAGATAACCCGTAACGCCGCTGCACTGTGTTATGATCCGGCCCATGGATCGCGGACTCAACCCTCTCACCTGGCAGCACCGGCATCTGGTGACCTGGGCCGCGCTGATCGTGGCGGGCGCAGGCGCGGGCCTGGTGTTTGCATGGTTCGTGTCGCCCTTCTCAAGGCTGGCGGGATTCGACCCCATACTGATCCTGGGCTGGCTGCATTATCCGCAAAGCTATCTGCCGTATGTGGCGGCCGGCGCGATCACCGCGGGCATGGCCTATTACGCTGGGGACCTGCTCACCGGCGCGCGCTGACACGCTGCGCCGAATTGAGTCCTATCGCGGCGTTATGACGAATTCGGCGCGCGCCAGGCGTTTGAGGATGTTTTGGTGCCGGATGATCGGCCACCAGTCATAGAGAAAAATCTGGAACGGCCGCCAGTTTGCCACCCACCCCAGAATGACAAGCCCCTCATTGAACAAGGCGGCGAATTCGCCGGGGAATTCTCTCGCGATGACGCGGCCGCCGGTAATGCACAGGGCCAACACCATAAGGCCGATACAAAGCGAATAACGGCCGATACGAAACAGCTCCCTCAAATCCTGGCCCAGGGCATCAGCCCGGTAACTGAAATACTGTCCGACCGCCTCGCCAAGCATCTGCGCGTGGTCGCCAGACGCCTCCGCGGCGGGCATATGGATAAGGATGCGGATTGGAATTTTGCGCGGCAATTCGCGTGCCCAGCCAACGATATAGTCTTCAGCCGCGCGATCCAGGTCCTTTTCGCGAAACGGCATGGGATCAAGCGTGTTGAACAACTGCCCGACCTTCTCGACCTGAAGTTCGATCACGGCGGGACTTGGCATGCCTGTCTCTCTCCCAAACATCTTCCAGAGAGGGCCTTTGGGCCATAACCAGCCTTGATCCTGATCAAAGCGGCGAGTTGACTCTAATCAAAGCGGTTGGGGTCGCTGGTGACTAGTCTGATCCAAAATGAGGAAGGCCTCCCCATGATCAGGCAGATACTGCTTTCGCTTCCCAGCTATCCGGATCGCCCGCCGTCCCAAACGCTGGAAGGTGCGGCGCTGCTGGCGCAATTCCTGGGGGCAAGCCTCACCGCCCAGATTCCGCAGCTCAGCAGCGATCAGTCGACCTGGCCCACTGTCATCGGGACTTTTCCGCTGGATTTTCCCCAGCTGATGAATGAGACCGTCGTCATAAGCGAGAAAAACGCCGGCGAGCTGACCCAGGCCCTCACCAAAATTTGTTCCGGCCTGGGCGTTCCGCTGGATATCCGCAGAAGCCTGGCCACGCTCTATCAATCGCCTGACGCGCTGGTGGATCTGGCGCGCCTGCACGATCTGCTCATACTTCCGGTTCCGGAAATCAACAATTTTGATCGAGCCTATGTCGAGGCGGCGATATTCGACACCGGCCGCCCCACCTTGCTGCTGCCATCGGGCAATGGAAGCCGGGGCTTGAACTGGCTCGACAAGGTCGTCATCGCCTGGGATTACAGCCGCGAATCTGCGCGCGCTGTCGCCGATGCCCTGCCCATACTGGCCAAGGCCAAGCAGGTGCATGTCTTGTCGGTGATCGGCGAGAAAGGCCTGAACACCACCAGCACTTTTGGTGATGTGGAGAAGTATCTGAACAGCCACAAAATCAATCATGTCATGGAGCAGCATACGCTCAAGGATATCGGCGTTGCGGAAAAATTGATCGCTTACTCCCGCGAGATCAAGGCCGATCTGCTCGTCATGGGCGCCTATGGTCATTCCCGCTTCCGCGAATTCATTCTGGGGGGGACCACCCGGGACATTCTTTCCAGCCCAAGCTTGCCAGTCTTCCTGTCCCACTAGTCATCGAGGAATAGCCATGATCAAGACCATACTGGCCTCGCTGACGGGGTATGCTTCGGACCGCACCGTTCTGGATGCGGCCGTCGCAGCCGCGCGCATGGATGGCGCGCATATCCACTGCCTGCACACGCGCATCGGCGCCATTCAGGCCAGCGCCCTTGTCGGATACAGCCAGGCCAATCACCATCTCGACCTGCATACGGTGAACCGGCAGATCGCCGCCGAGCAGGCAGAACGATTGCTTCACGCCAGAGCCGCCTTCGAAGATGCGTGCAAGCGCCATTCACTACCGGTCATGGACACGCCTTCAGGTGCTGTCGGAGCATCGGCAAGTTGGCAAGACGTGGAAACGCTTCTCAACGAGACGCTTCATCAGGCATCATATCATGATCTGGTGGTAATGGCGCGTGACGCCGAACTATCGCGGGAACGCATTGAAAGTGTCCTGATGCTGTCGGGGCGCCCGCTCCTGCTGGCGCCGCCCAAGCCTGTCGCTGTTATGGGCCGCAAGGTGGCGATCGCCTGGAAGCAAGGCGCAGAAAGCGCCCGGGCTCTGACGGCGGCTTCTGGAATTCTGTCGAAGGCCGAGCAGGTCTTCATTCTCTCGGTGTCCAACAACGAGGCTGGCGATGATACAGACAGATTTTCCGCCGAAACTCTGGCCAGGAAGCTGAAATGGCGCGGTGTCACTGCCCAGGTCCGGATAGAGTATTCCCCTGCCAGTTCGGAGGCTGTTGCGCTCAAGGAAATGGTCTATAATTGTGATGCCGATCTCCTGGTCATGGGCGCATACGGCCACAACCGGATGAGGGAATTCATCTTCGGTGGCGTCACCCGGGATGTCCTTGCCGACTGCGCAATTCCTGTTTTCATGTCCAGCTAATGCTTGGGGACCAAAGCGATGCGTGCCTCTCACAAGCGTTCAGAGCGGCATCTGGTCAGCCGGATCGGCTGGCTGCGGGCGGCCGTGCTGGGAGCCAATGACGGCATCGTGTCCACGGCCAGCCTGATAGTGGGCGTTGCTGCGGCAGCCGCGACGAAGGGCGATATCCTGCTGGCAGGAACGGCGGGATTGGTGGCGGGGGCTATGTCGATGGCGGCCGGGGAATATGTATCCGTCAGTTCGCAATCCGACACAGAACTGGCCGACTTGAACCGCGAACGCGAAGAGCTGCGCACAGCCCCTGCCGCCGAAGAAGACGAACTGACCGGGATCTATGTCGAACGCGGTCTTGATCCGAAACTGGCCAGACTGGTCGCGCGCGAGTTGATGGCAAAAAACGCGCTGGCGGCTCACGCGCGTGACGAACTCGGCATCTCCCAATTCACGACTGCCCGGCCAGTTCAGGCCGCGATTACATCGGCACTGACATTCTCTGTGGGGGCCATCATGCCGCTATTGGCCGTGGTGGTGAGCCCGGCCCGCTATCTGGCAATATCTGTGGCGGCCTCCTCGCTGGTGTATTTGGCCGTTCTTGGGGCCACAGGCGCCAAAGCCGGCGGGGCGGACATCGCGAAAGCGACAATCCGGGTGACCTTCTGGGGTGCCTTTGCCATGGCCGTGACTGCGGGCATAGGAATGGCGATCGGCAAGGCGGTATAGCCCTCCCCAGCAGCGCAAGATCACGAGATTCGCACGGCGTTACGGAATGTTCGCTTCAACGCCTGGCGCCAAACCAATGGTGTGGGCCTGTACCTCCAAGAACCCGTGCGGCATTGGTTAAAAATCCATTTCTTCGGCGAGAATGTTGACGCGGCATACTATCTTGCCGGTGTTAACTGTCTTTTTTGCATTAACCGGCAGTGTGCTCACGATTGTCCATTGGGGCCGGAGATAATGGAATTGTGGGGGAGACATTCCCGATTGCAGGCAACACTTGGCTTTGCAGCCATGGTGGCCCTGTTCGCGCTCCTGACCTGGCTGGGAATGGAAGTCTTCGTGCGGGCCGCCAGCTTGACCACAGTCAAGCCAGTTTGCGGCGTAGCGCTGGCGGTCTGCCTGATCTTCGGACGTGAGACGGTCTGGCGGGTCGCCGTTGCGGTGCTCGTGAGCGGGATAGCGGTCCGGCTGGCGATGGGCGAGGGGCCGGCGGAGAGTGCTTGGTCAACCGCCCTTGTTGCCCTGTCCATGCTGGGGGTCTATTTCGCCGCACGGCGGTTTATCGGACCGTCAGTCGATTTCCATATTTGGAATCAACTGGTCCGCTTCATGGCGATCTGCGTCGCCGTTTCTGCCGCGACAGGGATCATTTTTGCGCTGTCCTTCAACGGATTCAGCGAACATTTCTTCTGGACCTACTACGAACTGTGGTGGGTCCCTACCACCCTGGGTTATGCCGTCTTCACCCCGGCCGTGGCGCTTGCCGCCCGAGTCGATCTAAAGCGCATCGTTGCGCGCCGCCGCGCGCTTGCAGGATCGCTGACCCTGGTGGCGGCGGCATTGGCGGCCAATTTCGTGCCCACGCAGCTTCCTGCTTTGTATCTGATTCCATTGGCGCTGCTGGTCACCTCGCTCACCTGCGAGGTGGAGGGCGCCTCGCTGGGACTGGTGCTGACGGCGGTGGTCGTCATCGCCTCGACGGTTTCCGGCCATGCCCTGACCGCCGTCGCCCACCTGTCCCTGAGCCAGCAGCTTTATTTTACGCAGATTTTCCTCGGCGTGCTGACGGCCATCATCCTGCCTGCCGGCGCTGCGGCGACCGCGCGCCGCAAGTTGGAGGATGAGCTTGTCCAGGCGCTGCGCAACGAAAAAAATACAACCGAGCAATTGCGGGAGAAAAAGACCAGGCTGCGCCTGCTGGCCGAGGAGGCGGATACAGCCAACCGGGCGAAGTCCGAATTCCTCGCCAACATGAGTCACGAACTTCGTACCCCCTTGACCAGCGTGATCGGCTTTGCCGATTTGCTGCACGACGACGCCTCGCTCAACGAGCGGGCAAAGGGGTATGCGAACCGCGTGCGCACTGGCGGGCGGGCGCTGCTGAGCACCATTAACGATGTGCTGGATTGTTCGGCGTTGGAAAGTAGCAGTCTGACGATTACGCCCCAGCCGACCTGCGTGGCGAAGGTCGCCGAGGACGTGGCGCAGCTCATGGCCGATCAGGCGCAGCAGCGGGGCCTGGCGTTGGAGCTTATTATCGCGCCCGCGCTGACACACGCCCTGTTCGCCATCGATCCGCACCGGTTGAACCAGCTGCTGCTCAACTTGATAAGCAATGCGCTCAAATTTACGGACGAAGGATCGGTGAGCCTTGTCCTTAGCCTGGCCGGTCCGGCGCGCGTGTTGCGCTGCGAAGTGACAGACACCGGCCCCGGCATCGCCAATTCCGACCTGGACAAGCTATTTGTGCGCTTCTCACAATTGGACAGTTCGCCAACCAGGCCAAATGGTGGCAGCGGATTGGGCCTGGCAATCTGCAAGGGCATCACGAAGGCGATGGGCGGCGAGATTGGAGTGACCTCGGTGCTGGGAGAAGGCTCCACATTCTGGTTCGAGATTCCTGCACTGCTCGTCCAGACCCCGGCCACGGACACGGATATGGAACCGGACATTAACGGCTCTTTCTGCGCGCGCGTTCTGGTCGTTGACGACGTCGAGGCCAATCGGGCCTTCGCCTGCGCGGCGCTGGAGGATTTCTCATTCAATATCGACGAAGCCGGTGATGGCGAACAGGCGATTCAGCTGGCGGCGCATCGGCACTTCGATCTGATCCTGATGGATATCCGCATGCCTGGAATGGGCGGCCTGGCGGCAATGCAGGCTATCCGCAGTGCGCACCCCGATACCGGTCCGATCATCGCTTTTACCAGCGAGAGCGAGGCGGGTCGCCGGGAATCCTTGCTGGCCGCGGGTTTTAGCGGAGTCTTGAGCAAACCATTGACGGCCTCCAGCCTCCGAGCCTGCATTTTCAAAACGGGGATTGCCATGCCGATCCCAGGTCACCAAGGGAATAAACATGTCGCTTAATGCTAATCGCAAGCGAATCGTGGTTGCGGAAGATGATCCCGCCATCATGGAGCTGGTCAGCGTGCGGCTGGACCTTGCGGGTTATCATGTGATCGCGGCACGCAACGGCTATGAGGCACTGGAACGCGTCAACGCGACACGGCCGGCGGCGCTGATTCTGGATATCGGCATGCCGGGGCTGGACGGCTTTGGCGTGCTGAAGGAGTTGGCACGACGGCCAGTTCGCCTCCCGACCCTCGTGCTGACGGCGCGCCGCGGCACGGATGATGTGCGTGAGGCGATCGGGTTGGGCGCCACCTCTTATCTCGTCAAGCCGTTCGACGACAAACATTTGTTGAACCGGTTAGCGAATATGGTCACAGCGCCGAAGGTCGCGACAAAAGAATTGCCTGTGTCGGACGGTCCCGACCTTGCCCCAAAAGCCGGCTCCGAGGCGGTCTGGGAACTCTGATCAGCCGTCGTGGGATTTTGACCTTGGTGCCCCCAAGGGG
>CANBZE010000072.1 GCA_947373775.1 Alphaproteobacteria bacterium | reverse complement strand
GAGGCTGGCTGCGCAATCCGCTGTTCTGGATCCTGCTGGTGGCGGCGGGTTTGCGCCTGGCCGGGTTGTCCTGGGGGCTGCCCGCGTCGGACGGCTGGGACGATGACGGCTTTACGCCGCGCAACTTTCTCACGGCGCTGGCGCTGACCTGGAAGCCCGGTTCCTATTTCACCTATCCGCCGCTGCACGCGATCTGGCTGGCGATCCTGAATTTTCCCAGCATCGTGATCGCGCTGCTGCACGCACCGTCGCTGCGCCAGCCCGACGTGATCGGCGAATTCATCAAGCCGGAGCACATGACCTGGTTCGCGGTGACAGGGCGGCTGGTTAGCCTGGTCCTGTCGCTGGGCATCATCGGTATCGTGCACGAGATGGCGCGGCTGGTGGCGGGAAAGCGGGCGGGACTTTTCGCCGCCGCCGCCTGCACGCTGAATTTCGGGCTCACCTATTATGGCCAGGTCGGCAATCTGGACGTGCCCTACCTGTTCTGGGGACTGCTGTCGCTGCTGTGGTGCATGCGCGCGGTGATCGAACAACAGGTGCGGCGCTGGTGGGGCGCGGCGTTGTTCGCCGCCGCCGCAGTCGCGACCAAGGACCAGGCCTATGCCCTGTTCTTGCTGAGTCTGCCGCTGTTCCTGATCTTTTGTTTTGCGGTGGACGAATGGACCCGCGCCAATGCGCGGAAGATCGCGCTGACTTTGCTGCCGGCGGCAGTGGTTGCGCTGATTGCGGTGTTGTTGCTGGACGGCGCCATCACCAATCCCGGCGGCTTTGTGAAACGCCTTGGCTTTCTCGCCGGTCCCGCCAGCCAGAGCTATGCGGAATATTGGCATGGGCCTGCGGGTTGGACGGCGCTGCTGGGCGACATGATGCGCACTTACGCGCATGGTTACGGACTTGCCGCGCTAGGGCTGACCGGCATTGGCGTGTGGTTGACAGGTGCGCGGCGCAATGTGGCAGGGTTTCTGCCCCTGCTGGCCATCATCTCCTTTACGGTCTGCTTCAACTTCGCCGCCCTGCGCAGCGATGACCGTTTCCTGTTGCCGCAAGCCGTGCTGGCCTGCGTCTATATCGGCATCGCGGTGGAGATGATCGGCCATGCCCGGCCCTGGTTGCGGCGAACGGCACAGGGTGTGGTCGCGGTGACGGCCTTGCTGGCGCTGCACCAGGCCATCGCCATCAACGCCGCCATGCTGTTCGATCCGCGTTATGACGCCGAAAGCTGGATGGTCGCGCATGTCCGCCCCGGCGACTCCATCGAGACCTATGGCCAGAACTGCTTCCTGCCGCGCTTTCCCAAGGACGCGGCTGTGACGCGTGTGGGGCAGGGTGATCTGAAGCTGCGCAATCCCCTGCCGGGCGTGCGCGAAGTGCGGGGCGCCTTCATCGCGCCGCGCGGCGCGCGCTATGTGGTGCTCAGCACCGCCTGGGCGCGGCGCTATCTGCGGCCCGCCAGTCCACTGCCGCCGGGTCATCGCTATTCCTGGATGCAGGAACTGGATTTCCGCAACAGCGACGCGCACATGTATTTCACGCAGCTGGTAGGTGAAAAGCTGCCATACCGGCTGGTGCATGTGGCATCGCCGGGCCGGTTCTGGCCCGCCGTTCATATCCATGACAGCCTGAACGAGCCGGTCTGGATTTTCGAGCGCGCGCAATGAGCGCCAAGCGCATCCTGATCTGCCTGCATGATTTTTCGCGCGGCGGCACCGAGCGCATCGCCATCGGCTTGGGCGCGGCCTGGGCCGACGAGGGACGCGAGGTCACCATCCTGTGCGGCAGCACCGAGGGCGGATTGCGCGAGATAGTAGACAGCCGCGTGACGGTGGTGGCGCTTGATCCGCCGATACGGCGCGGATTTCTGTCGCGCTGGAAACTGGGCCGCGACATGGCAAAGCGGTTGGCGGCATTGAAGCCGGACGTGATCTTCCTGCCTGGAAACTTCCATGCCCTGCTGGCGAACGACCTGCGACGTGGCACCGGCGCACCCATCGCACTGAAGATTTCCAATCCGCCTGTGCCGGACGCGCCTTTCGCCAAGGCGATCTTTCGCTTCATCACGCGTGGCGTGACCGGCTTTGCCGCCATGAACGGCGGCCTGGCGCGCGAGCTTGAGACCCTGTTGCCCGGACGCCCGGTAGTCACCCTTCACGACCCGGTCTATATCGGTCCTGCTTCCGCACGCACACATCCGCCCGCCCGCAACATCCTCTGGATCGGGCGGATGGAGCCGCAAAAGGATCCGGGGCTGGCGCTGGACGTAATGCGGACCTTCGACGGCCATCTCACCATGCTGGGGGACGGCGCCCTGATGGCGGATGTCCGGCACAAGGCCGAAGACCTGAAAGACAAAGTCACGCTCGCCGGTTATGTGCCACAAATCGAGCCTTACCTGGCCGATGCGGACGCGCTGCTGATCACCTCGCGCTATGAAGGCGGGCCGGCCGTGGCGGTGGAGGCCCTGGCGCAAGGCGTACCGGTGGTCAGCACCGATTGTTCCTTCCTGCTGCACGACATCATCGCCGCACCCGAAGCGGGCCGGATCGTGCCGTCGCGTGACCCCGGCGATCTTGCCGCGGCGCTGATCGCCACATGTGCCTGGCCGCGCCGGCCGGAAGACTTGCGGGCGCTTGCCGCGCCGTTTGAACCGCGCACCCGCGCCCGCGCCTATCTGGACTGGTTCGATGCTCTTCATGGATAGGGAATTGCGCCGCAGCCTGATGATCCTGGCGGTGGTGACCCTGGTCACCGCCTGGTTCAGCGTCACCTTCTATTTCCCGGACGAGCATTACCAGGTGCTGGAATTCATGTCCTTCAAGCTGGGCATCACCCCGGCGTCCAGTCTGCCGTGGGAATTCGGCGCCCGCATCCGGCCCTGGTTCCAGCCCGGCATCTATTTCCTGATCGCCCGGCCACTGATCGGGCTGGGCGTGACGGACATGTTCACCATCGCCTTCATCCTGCGGCTGCTGACAGGACTGTTCTCGCTGACC
The DNA here is from genome assembly GCA_947373775.1 of Alphaproteobacteria bacterium. The sequence goes on along the minus strand of CANBZE010000072.1, from coordinate 4,793 downwards.
GCGCTGGCCCTGTTCGTCCGCGCCCTGTTGCCCACCATCGAAGGCGCAGACGAAAAGCGCGCCTTCGTCCGCACTCTGCCGCTGTTCGGGTTCCTGCCCTACCTGTTCGTGCGCACGTCATCGGAGACTTTCTCGGCGGCCTTCTTCGCGCTGGGCCTGGCCGTGGCGCTCGAGCGGCGCACGCTGTCGCGGCTGGCGCTGGCCGGGCTGCTCTGCGGCTTGGCGTTTGAATCCCGTTACCAGACGGGCCTGCTGGGATTGGGCCTGTTTGCCTGGCTGGCCGCTGTCGCGCGCGAAAGGGTTGCGTCGCTGGGGGCGTTCCTGGGCGGCGGCGTCGCGGCGCTGGCGATTGGCGCGCTGGCGGACCATTGGGGTTATGGCGCCTGGGCGTTTCCGCCGCTGGGCTATGTCGACGTCAACCTGGTGCAGGGCGTGGCGGCGCACCAGTTCGGGCGTGAACCCGTCTTCGCCTATCTATACCTGCTGCCGGCGCAGATCTTCTTCGCCATCACACTGGTTCTGATGGCAGGGATGGTGGCGATGTGGCTGCGCAATTCCCGCCATGTCGTGAGCTGGGTGAGTTTGCCCTTCGTGCTGGCGCATGTCGTCATCGCACACAAGGAAGCGCGGTTTTTGTTTCCGATGGCGATCCTGGCCGTCTCGTTCCCCGTGCTGGGCTTTTCGCCGTGCCTGCCGCGCTGGCGCGGGATATTCGCCCGCATCTGGAATTGGCGCACATCCTGGGCGGCCAAGGCCGTCATCGCGCTCTCGGTGCTGGCCATGCTCTATTTCGCGCTTTATCCCTTTGGCGTGCGCCCGCACATGCCCATGGCGCGCTATCTTTATCGCCACGATCCCGGCCCTGTCGTGAGCTTTGAGAAGCCCTTCGATTCCTATCCCGTGTTTCGTCCCGCCGGCTTTATCATCGGCAAGCTGAAGGACACGGCCCAGCTGGATGCGCTGCTGGCCAAGGGTCCGGTCTACCTGATGACGCAAACACCGGTCCCGCCGCAAGGAACCAACGCCACTTTGCTCTATTCGGAATTTCCGCTGGCCCGCTTCGGTTACGGTCAGGCGGGGGCGGATTACATACAGGGCTACACGGCTTTCGCCGCCCGCCACCATTTCCTGAAATTGCTGCCGCTTTACTGGTACACGCTTTACCGCGTGGAGCGTTCCGCCACGATCCGGCCATAGATCTCGAACAGCCGCTCGAAATGCTGTTCGACATTGAAGACCTGGGCGTCGGCCGCCGCCAACGCGGCGCGGCCCTGCTCGGCACGGTCACCGGCCAAAAGCCTCAGGATGGCGCCCGCCGCATCATCCGCATCGCCGGTGCGATAGGTCTCGGCATAACCCGGCCCCGCGAAGGTAGCCGAAGCCCCGGCATCGGGAATGATCAGCGGCGTGCCCGAACACAAGGCTTCCGCCAGCACCAGACCGAAGGTTTCCGCCGCCGAGCCGTGGATCAGCGCGTCGGCCGACGCCATCACCGTGGCCAGCTGGTCGGCATCGTTGATCTGGCCGGCGACGTAGACATTCTGGGCGTTCAGCGCCCAGCGCTCCACCGAGGCGCGCAGGAAGCCGTCGCCAGCGATGTACAGTCCGATCTTGCGCTGCTTCTGCGCCTTGCTGACCGCTTGGATGATGGTGCGAAGGCGCTTTTCGGGATGATGGCGGCCCACCGCGATCAGCAGCTTGGCGTCGGCATCCAGACCGCAGGTCGCGAGCATCTCGCGCCGCGCGGTGGCGTCGTAAAAGTCGGACGAAAACTTGCTGCGTTCCACGCCGAAGGGCGCGACCTGGATATTCTCCAGCCCGAAACCGGAAAACCGTTCCTTGAGCGCCGGATTGGTGACGATGGCGGCGTCATAGTTGCTGTTCAGCCGGTTGAGATAACGCCAGAAGAAGCCGAACAGTCGGTCCACGCGTTCTGGGCCCAGCAGGCCGCCCAGGAAGGTCTGCGGATAGACCGCCACCGGATCGGCATGCATGAAAAACACTTTCACCGCCTTGCCGGGCCAGCGCGCCGCCAGCCAGCCGCCGCGCCAGGGCGATGAGCCTTCCACCAGGTCGGGCGCCAGCCTGTCCAGGGTGCGCCACACCTGCTGGTGATTCCAGAACATGCGGTAGTTGCGGTCGAAGGGCAGGTGCGGACTCTTGATCCAGGCGATGGTGCCGCCATGCGCCTGTTCGGTGCGCGTATAGGCGCCGGGCGCAATGATGGTCAGCTCATGGCCGAACCTGGCCGCCAGTGCCAGCTTCTGGTTGATATAGCGCCGCACGCCCCCGCCGGTGGGCGAATAGAATTCGCAAACGTCTACTATTTTCACGGCGAAGCAGTCCTGGCGAGCAGCGCGCGATAATAGCCCAGCATGCGGGCCAAAGTCTCATCCCAGGAAAAGGTCAGGGCGCGGGCCCGCGCCGCGAGGCCCATACGTTCACGCAAGGCTTTATCCTGCGCCAGGGCGGTTATGTGGCGGGCAAAGCTTGCCGCGTCATCGGCCGGGGCCAGGAAGCCGGTTTGCCCATCCACCACCAGCGAGCGGCTGCCGGTGGCATCGGCGCAGACGCATGGCAGGCCCGACGCCATGGCCTCCAGGGTGACGTTGCCGAAGCTTTCGCTGTCGCTGGGGAAGAAGAAAATATCGGACGAAGCATAGGCCGTCGTCAGATCTTCGCCGACGGCAAAGCCAGTGAAGATGGCGTGCGGCAATTCCCGTTCGACAAAGGGACGATCCGGGCCTTCGCCCACGATCACCACGCGATGCGGCACAGTCACCTGCTTCAGCGCCGCTGTCAGTGTGTCCAGCCGCTTTTCCCGCACCAGGCGCGAGACATGCAGCACCACCAGTTCATCTTCCCCGATCCCCAATTGTGCGCGCCATGTGGCACTGCGTTTGACGGGGTTGAAGCGGTCGGTCTCGATACCGCGCGGCCAGGGTTTGAAATTGTTCTTCAGTCCGTCAGCCAGCAGCACATCGCGGGTGGAGTCCGATGGCACATAGACTTCGCGGCAGCCGCCATAGAAGCGGCGCAAAATTCTGGTCAAGAGGCCCTCGAACGGCGCCAGATACCAATAGTGGCGCAGATAGGTCTCATAGCGGGTGTGATAGGTCGCCACGGCGGGAATGCTGTTCGCTTTCGCCAAGTCCAGCGCGGCATGGCCCAGAAAGTCCGGCACCGCGATGTGGATAATGTCGGGCGCAAAATCCAGCAGCTGGCGTTTCACGTTGCCCGGCATGCGCAGCACGAAGCGATATTCCGGGCGGCCCGGCAGCGGCATGGACGGCACCGGCGCGATGGTGCCGTTATGGGTGAAGGCAGGTTTTTCAGCGGTCGGGGTGAAGACCAGCACTTCGACGCCCTGGCGCTCCAGATAGCCGACCAGCCGGTTGAGGGTCAGCGCCACGCCATCGGCGATGTAGTTGTACGAGCTGGTAACAAGTGCGATGCGCAGTGTATTGGCCACGGCGTTACCTGCCCGGTTCGGACCGAAGGACGCGCGAATAGAGCGAGTAGCTGGGATTTGTGATGAAGGTCAGCCACAGGCCGAACCAGGATGCCGCCGGTGTCAGGCTGTCATAGAATTCCGGCGCCATCTTGCGGATGTCCGGAAGGCGGTTCCACGGCACCGACGGAAAGTCGTGATGCTCATTGTGATAGCCGACATTCAGCGCCAGGCGGTTGAGCATGCCGTAATAGCTGCCGGTTTCCTGCTCCGGGTCCAGGGTGAAATGCTCCTGGATCCAGCGGCTGCCCAAAGGGTGCAGGCCGATGGAAAACAGCATCGAGGCGGCGAGATACACAATCGCGTTCCAGCCAAACAGGTGCACGATGGCGACGTCGAACAGGGCGCAGGCGGTCAGGCTGGCGATGCTCCAGCCATTGATGACCGACGCCACGTCTTTCAACCGGCCCGGACGGGTGAGCTGAAACAGGGGGAAGGCCAGCAGCCACAGCGCCTTGCCGTACCAGCGGTTGCCGATCAGCTTCGCTTCCCAATGGCCGGCCAGATCCGCATCGGCGGAATGGTCGCCCTGCTTGGCGTGGTGCGCCAGATGGCAGATGGAAAAGCCGATGGCACCGGGGATCAGGTTGGGCAAATCGCCGATGATGGCGACCAGATAGTTCGCCGTGCGGTTCTTGAAAATCAGCTTGTGGGTAGCGTCATGGATGACAACGTAAAGGCAGTGATTGGCGAAGGCGCCCACGCCATAGGCCATGATCAGCGCCGCCCACCAGGCATGCAGGCCAAGCCGGCCCATCAGCGCCGCCAGGGCGACCTGCAGGCTGCAGACCCCCAGCATGATGGCTGCGGTCCAGGGATTGCGGCCGACCAGATCACGGATTTCGGGATGGGCTTTCAGGATGGCGCGGGTACGCGCCGGATGCGGCTGGTCCTGGGCGGAAACGAAGAATGCGCGGGGCATTCTCAGCTTGCGCTGCGGCGGAGCTTTTCCAGTTCCTGCGCCACGACCGGAACAGTTTCCTGGATCTGCTCCTCGGTATGGTTGGCCGTCAGGAAGAAACGCAGGCGCGCCGTGGTGGCCGACACCGCCGGACGCACGATCGGCTGCACTTCGATGCCGCGTTCCAGCAGGTTGTGCGACAGCACCATGGCCAGCTTGTCGTCGCCCACGATCAGCGAGGCGACGGGCGAGTCTTCATCGCCGCCGACGGTCAGGCCGTTTTCGCGGGCGACCTTGCGGAAGAACTTAGCGCGTTCGCGCAGGCGGCGGGGGCGATGGGGTTCGCGCTCCAAGATGTCCAGCGCCGCGATGGCGGCAGCG
>CANBZE010000071.1 GCA_947373775.1 Alphaproteobacteria bacterium | reverse complement strand
GCCAAGAACCGTGGTAAATGAAGCGATAAAGCCTTGCGTCAAATGTGCGAGAAAAGCCCGATTTACCTGGGCTTTTCGCCTCACATCAATTGGTCGGCAACTGTTCCAGCTGCTGCAGCATCTGGTCGGCGGTGGTGATGATGCGCGCCGACGCGGAATAGGCCCGCTGGGTGGTGATGAGATTGGTGAACTCCGTCGCCAGATCCACCGTCGAGGCTTCCAGCGAATTGGCCGAGATGCCGCCGGCAGCCCCGGTGTTGGCCAGATTGACGTTGGCCGCGCCCGAACCCTTAGTGGCGGTATAGGCGTTGCCGTTCACCTGGCCCAATCCGTCCGGATTGGTGAAGGTGGCGACAGGCACCTTGTAGACGTCCTGCGACAGGCCGTTGGAGAACTGCGCCGTCAGGGTGCCGTCCTTTGCGATGGTCACGCCGGTGACGTTGCCGAAGGCCGAGCCGTCCGGCGTGGTGCCGTTCAGCGAGGAAGCGGCGTCGAACTGGGTGAGGCCGGAGGTCGAACCCACGGTGCCCAGATTGACCGCGATGGTCTGAGAGGCCAGGCCCGTGGAGGCCGCCCACGGAATGGTCAGGTTGAAGGTGCCGGTCGGTGTGGCCGCGCCGTTGACGTTCTTCAGGGTGCCGTCGGAATTGAAGGTGACGGTGCCGGTACCGATCGGGTTGGCGCTGGAGATGTTGGCGGCGGTGCCGGCATAGGCCGCTTCATAGGCCCAGGCGTTGGCGCCGGTCTTGACGAACGACATGGTGACCGGCTGGCTGCCGCCCAGGCTGTCATAGACATTGACGGTGCGCTGGAAGTCCGGCGTCACGGCACCAGACGTCATCTGGCCGGTGGTGTAGCCGGCCACCAGAGTCGAGCTGGATTGCAGGTTGGCCTGGATGCCCAGCTTGGCGGTGGCCTGTGCCTTGCCCGACAGGCTCGACACATTGATCAGGCTCAGCGCGCTGGTGCTGGTGGGAACGTTGCCGGCGGAATCCAGCTTGTAGCCCAGCAAATACAGGCCCGCAGCGTTCTTCAGGCTGCCCGTTTCGTCAGGCGTGAAGCTGCCGGCGCGGGTATATTCCTGCTGGGCGGTGGGGCTGGAGTTGGAAGCCACCACAAAAAAGCCATTGCCCGAGATCGAAAGATCGGTGGGCGACGAGGTCGAAGTGGGCAAGCCCTGTGTGGTGACGTCCTGGCTGATCACCGAAGCGACGCCGGCCGAGGAATTCCCGGAAAGGCCCGGAGCGTTCAGGAACGTCTGGAAGTTCACCGTCTGGTTCTTGTAGCCGACGGTGTTGACGTTGGCGATGTTGGACGAGGTTGCGCCCAGCGCGTTGGCGTTGGCGGCAAGGCCGGCGACGCCGATATTCAAAGCTCCATACAGACTCATTTTACTTTTCCTTCAGGGGCGGATGAGAGGTATTCGACCGTGTCCGCCTGAGGTTTGGTACCGTTTCTCGGCACCCTTGTTTGGTTCAAAGTGGGTATTTCAAAACTCCAAATTTAGTTGGCGACCGCAGCGATATCGCTGAGGTTCACTTCCATGCTTCCGATGACCAGCTTGGGTGTGCCGCCGGTCATGTCGATCTGGGTGACCACGCCGGCGCTGGCGACCGAGCTGGTGACGGTGCCGCCCGCGCCGCCGGTGGCGGCAACATTCAGGGTGTAGGCGCCGTCGGCGAGCTGGTTGCCGTTATTGTCCTTGCCGTTCCAGCTGAAGGTGTGGTTGCCCGCGGTGGTTTCGCCGGCGCCGGTATAGACAAGCTTGCCGTTCGCGTCGGTGATCGAGACCTGGTTGGTCGCTGCGGCGGCTTCCAGATTGTAGGTCCAGTTGGCCGAGCCATTGGTGAGCGCGGCGTTGCCGTTGAGGATCGAAACCTTCTTGCCCAGATAGCCGGTGGTGACGGCGGCGGCGTTGCTGGTGCCCTGGCTGATCAGGGTCTTGAGGTTGGTGTTGGAGTCGATCTGCTGTTCGACCTGGCTGTACATCACCAGCTGCTGGGTGAAGGCGTTGGAATCCATCGGGCTGGTCGGATCCTGGTTCTTCAGCTGGGTGGTCAGCAGGGTCAGGAAGGTCGAGAAGTTGCCGGACAGCTGCTTCATCGCATCCGGGGTGGTCGCGGTGCTGGCGGCGGCAGACGAGGTGGGCGAGACGGTGGTCATGGCGTGTTCCTTTAAACCCTGATGTCCAGCCGGCCGTCGGCAACGCTGCGATAGGCGGCGCTGGTGGCGGTGGCGTCGATGGAAGTGGTGGCGGAAAGATTGAAGTTGCGGGCTGAGCCGCGATTGCCGCCGTTACTGGCGTTGCTGTCCTGGCCGCCCTGGTGGCGCAGCGAGAAATTCAGACCGTCCTGAGACACGTCCAGGCCGGCTTCGCGCAGGGCGCGGGTCAAGGCGGGCGCGTCCTTCTGCAGAAGATCAAGCGTCTGTTGCTGGTCGGCGGACAAATGCGCGCTGGCCTTGCCGGTAGCATCAATAGAGAGGCGCACTTCGACGCGGCCGAGTTCCGGCGGGTCCAGGCGGATATCGAATTGCTTGGCGCCCGACTGCGACTTGGCGGCGATTTCCACCGCCAGCGCCGGAACGTTGGGCGTGGGCTGGGCGGAAACCTGCACGTGCTGGGTCACGGCCGGGGCGGCGGTTTGCGCCGACGGCTGGGCTTGCGGCGCGGTCAGGGAATTGACGGCCTGATGATTGGTATCGGCAGGGCGCGCCGCGTCATGCGTGGCGGCCGCCTTGGCATTCAGGGCGGCGTTGGCGGCATCGGTCTTGGTGTCGGCGGCGTTGTCCGCGGCATCGCCGGCCTTGGCCTTGATATCGGCTGTCTTTGTATCCGTCTTGGCGTTGTCGGCCTTGGCAGGCTTGCCGGCCGGCTTGGCGGCGGGCGTGGTGGCCGCGGCCTGGGCATCCTGCGCCTGGTCTTCATCAGCGGCAGGTGCGGCGGGCGCATTGTTCTGCGCGGCCTGCGGGGCCGCCTTGGTATCCTGGGCTTCGCCGGTGGCGGCGATTTCGTCCGCATCGGCGGAATCGTCATTGGCGGCCGTAATCGCGGCGCCCGGCTGGGCGGCCTGCTGGATTTGCGGGTTCACCGGCTGGGGCGCGGCGGCCCGATCCTGAGCGACAGCAGCCTCAACATCCTGGGCGGCATCGTCCGGCTTGTCTGTGCGGGCGATCTTGTCGTCGCTCTTGTCCGACTTGTCGGTCTTGACGGCCTGAACGGGTTTGGCCTGCGCCTGGTTGGAGGCGTCAGCCTTGTTGTCTGTCTTTGCGGAAGGCTTGTCGGCGTCCTTCTTGTCGTCATGCGCATCCTTGTGCGCTGCCTTGGCCGCATCCTTGGGCGCAGCGTCCTGCACCAGGATCGCGAAGGGCGATGCCGCGTCGGCCTTGTTGGTGTCCGGCTTGTTCTGCGCCGCATGCAGGTGGGCAGAAGAAATCCGGGATGTCGCTGACGCTCGCACGAATGGCAATCCGATAATGATCCGGCAGAACCCATCGCAAGCACCGGGCCAGATTTGGCACCGCGATTTTGTTGGCCTTTTCGGCAGGCAGGGTCATGGCGAGAGCATAAAAAGACGGGCAGGACCTGCCGGTGCGGCAAACTCTGCCGCCCGGACCCGTCCTCCTGAACAGTGTAAAACCCCAGCAAAACCGGGCAAAAATCACCCCTCATAAGTGGCACGGTGCTTGCGAAAGGTTGTTCGGAACAAAAGCATTCGGACACCCTGTGAGCCTGAACGGAATCGCCGCCAGTGCCATCAGCGCGCTCAAGACCAACAGCGCCGCGCTCAGCGTGGTGTCGAACAACGTCGCCAACCTGAACACCCAGGGCTATGCCCGCCGCATCGTCAACCAGCAGACTTTGTCTGCCGGTGGCCAGCTCATGGGCGTGGACATTGCCAGCATCCAGCGCGTCACCAACCAGTTCCTGGCCCAGGAACAGTTGTCGGCGGGCGGGGCTGCTTCGCAATACGACACCATGGCCGGCCTGTTCTCGCAGTTGAACGGCCTGCTGGGTGGTCCGGGCGACAACCAGTCGCTCGCCACCGGCCTGACCAACCTGTCGGCGGCTTTTGCCACCGCGTCCCAGGCGCCCACCTCTTCGGCCAGCCGCACCGGGGTGATGAATGCCCTGAACGGGTTGGCTTCGGGCTTCTCCACCGCCTTCAGCACCATCTCCTCGCTGCAGACCCAGATCGACCAGCAGGCGGTCAATGCGGTGGCTTCGACCAACACGCTGATCAAGCAGATCTACGACCTGAACAGCCAGATCAAGACCGCCAATGCCGGCGGCGATCAGGCCAGCGCGCTGCTCGACCAGCGCGACGTGGCGCTGAACAACTTGGCGCAGGTGATGGGCATCAAGACCAGCACCAATGCCGATGGCAGCATGAACGTCTCCACAACGGACGGCATGAATCTGGTTTCGAACACTTATGCCAAGCTGGCCTATTCCGGCGGCGCCCAGAACGGCGCCTATGGCAACATGACCATCCAGGACATCAATCCCGCCAATGGCAGCCTGATCGGCTCGCCCATGCCGCTGGATCCCCATCTGTCGGGCGGCTCGCTGAAGGGCCTGATCGACATGCGCGACCAGGTGCTGGGGGGATTGAACCAGACCCTGGGCAACCTGGCGCAGCAGACCTCTTTGGCGTTCAACGCCCAGGCCAATGCCAATGCCAGCTATCCGCCGCCCACCTCGCTTACGGGCCGCGACACCGGACTGCTCGGCACCGACGCGCTGAATTTCTCCGGCAAGACCACGCTGGCCGTGACCGACGCCAGCGGCAAGCTGGTGTCGCGCATTGATGTGAATTTCACCGCCGGCACCTTGTCGGTGAATGGCGGCGCCTCAAGCTCGTTGGGTTCGCCTGCTACCATCACCAGCTTCACCGCCGCGCTGAACACCGCACTGGGCGGCGGCGGCAGTGCCAGCTTCGCCAACGGCCAGCTTTCGATTTCCGCCACCGGCGGCAACGGTATCCTGGTGCAGGATGACGCCACCACGCCGTCGTCGCGTGGCGCCGCCGGCTTCTCCCAGTTCTTCGGCCTGAACGATGTGTTCCAGAGCCAGGTTCCGTCCATTACCAGCACCGGGCTTGTCGCCGGCGACGCCAGCGGCATCGCCGCGGGCGGGGTGATCTCGCTTTCGCTCAAAGGCCCGGGCGGCGACATCGCCCGGAATGTCAGCGTCACCACCACGGCTGGCCAGACCATCGGCAATATCGTGACGGCGCTGAATACCGCCATGGGCGGCGCGGCCACTTTCACCTTGAACAGCGATGGCTCGATCTCCACCGCCACCAGCGCGCTATATCCGGGCTATTCGCTCAATGTGACGGGCGACACGACCCAGCGCGGCACCACCAATATGAGCTTCAGCCAGGTCTTCGGCCTGGGCGCCAATGCCCAGTCGTTGCAGGCCAGCGCCTTCAGCATTACCTCGGCCGTGACCGCCAATCCCGCGCGCATCGGTTTTGCCAGCCCGGCGATCACGGGCACCAGCGTGGCGGGCGACACCATCGTGTCGGCCGGCGACAATGCCGGCGCCATCGCGCTGCAGAATGTCATCACCAAGAGCCAGAGCTTCCATGCCGCCGGCGGCATCGCCGCCCAGGCTTCGTCGCTGTCCGATTATGCGGCGACCTTCTACCAGAACCTGTCCACCCAATCGAACGCCATCACCGCCAACCAGACCACCCAGGACGACAGGCTGGCGGAAGCCAACAGCCGCGTCTCTTCCAATTCGGGCGTGAACCTGGACGAAGAGTTGACCAACCTGTCGTCGTACCAGCAGGCCTATGCCGCGGGCGCACGCATCCTGTCGGTGGTGGACTCGCTGTACCAGACCCTGCTGCAGATTCAGTAAGGATAGACCATGAGCATTGACCGCGTCGCCACATCCGCCCAGACCGCCTATTTCCTGGCCCAGATCACCAATGCGGGCAACGCGCTGGACAAGACCCAGGAACAGATCGCTTCCACCAAGAAAGCGACCACCTATGCCGGCTTCGGCGATCAGACCCAGGTGCTGACCGCGACCTTGTCGGTCAATGCGCGCAACGATGCCTATACCACCGCGACCAAGTTCGCCGTCACCCAGACTGACTTGCAGGACACGCAACTGACCAGCCTGTCCAGCCTGGTGACCAGCCTGAAGAAGGCGGTCAGCGATTCGGTGGCCAACAACGACGCCACGGGCCTGATGACCCAGGTGCAGAACATCTTCACCCAGGCCAGCGCCATCCTGAATTCCAAGGACGCCAACGGCGACTACATCTATGGCGGCGGCAAGACCGACGTCGCGCCGGTGACGGTGAATTCGCTTGCGGCGCTGCAGGCGCTGCCTTCCACCGCAGCCGCCTTCGCCAATGGCAACCTGCAGAAATCCGTTCAGGTCGCCGACGGCATCAATGTCAGTTATGGCGTCACCGCCTCCGGTGTCGGCACCGACCTGATGCAGATGCTGAAAGACATCAGCACCTTCGATGCCGGCGGCAGCGGCAACTTCAATGCCGCCACCAGCCTGACCACGGCGCAAAACACGTTCCTGACCAATGCCATCGGCCAGACCACCACGGCGGGTGTCAACCTGAACGCCGCCACGGCCGCCAACGGCTATGTCTCCAACCGCCTGACCGATGCCCAAACCCAGCAGGCCTCGATGACCACGCTGTACAAGGGCTTTGCCTCGGATATCCAGGACACCAACATGGCGGACGCCGCCACCCAGCTGTCGCTGAACCAGACCCAGTTGCAGGCGGCGCTGCAGGTCACGGCCGGGTTGCACCAGCTTTCGCTGCTGAATTACCTGCCGGTTTCGGGTCATTAATCGCTTTTTCTTGCGGTTTTCCGGGGCCAGTCCTATAGGACCGGCCCATGCAGGAAACTGTTCTCAAGCCCGGAAGTCGCATCGTCGCTGCCATGTCCGGCGGCGTGGATTCCTCCGTCACTGCGGCACTGCTCAAGAAGCAGGGCTACGACGTGGTCGGCATCACCCTGCAGCTGTATCCGGAAGACAAGACGCCGGCGCGCAAGGGCGCCTGCTGCGCCGGCGCCGACATCTATGACGCCAAGCGCGTGGCGCAGAGCCTCGGCATTCCCCATTATGTCCTGGATTACGAAAGCCGCTTCCGCAAGGCGGTGATCGAGGATTTCGCCGACAGCTACGCCCGGGGCGAGACGCCGATTCCCTGTGTACGCTGCAATCAGAAAGTGAAGTTCGCCGACCTGCTGGACACCGCGCGCGAACTGGGCGCCGAGGCGATGGCCACCGGTCATTATGTGCGCCGGGTGGAAGGCGAGGGGCGCGCCCAGCTGCACGCCGCCGCCGATCCGGTGCGCGATCAAAGCTATTTCCTGTTCGCCACCACCCAGGACCAGCTCGACTATCTGCGCTTTCCCTTAGGGGACATGGACAAGCGCGAGGTGCGCGCCATCGCCGCCGAGCTGGCGCTGGTCAATGCCGCCAAGCCCGACAGCCAGGACATCTGTTTTGTGCCCAGCGGGCATTACAGCACCATCGTGGACCGCGTGCGCCCCGATGCGGCGCGTCCCGGCGACATCGTGGATGCGGCGGGCATTGTTCTGGGCCGCCATGACGGCATCACCCATTTCACGGTGGGTCAGCGCAAGGGCCTTGGCCTGTCCGGCAATGATGAGCCGCTGTTCGTGCTGAAGCTGGACGCGGTGAATGCGCGGGTGATCGTGGGGCCGCGCTCGGCGCTAGGTGCCTCCACCATGCTGCTAAAGGACGTGAACTGGCTTGCCGCGCATGAGGCGCCGTTC
>CANBZE010000070.1 GCA_947373775.1 Alphaproteobacteria bacterium | reverse complement strand
CCGCTGGTCACCGCGGCGCACCGTGACAAGGTCTCCTCTTATATAGACAGCGGCGAACGCGAGGGCGCGCAGCTGGTGGTGGATGGCCGCGGGCTGAAGCTGCAAGGCTATGAACAAGGCTTCTGGCTGGGCGGCACCTTGCTGGATCGTGTCACCCCGGACATGAGCGTCTACAGGGACGAAATCTTTGGGCCCGTATTGTCGGTGGTGCGCGCCGCCGGTTACGACCAGGCGGTGGAGTTGATCAACGCAAACCCTTTCGCCAACGGCACTGCCCTGTTCACCCGCGACGGCGATGCCGCCCGCGATTTCGCCGAACGCATCCAGGTCGGCATGGTTGGCATCAATGTCCCCATTCCGGTGCCGGTGGGCTATCACTCCTTCGGCGGCTGGAAATCCTCGCTGTTCGGGTCGCATGGCGTCTATGGCCCCGAAGGCGTACACTTCTATACAAGGTTGAAGACGGTAACCTCGCGCTGGCCTGCCGGCATCCGATCCGGAGCGCAGTTCCATTTCACCGGTGAGCGGGATTAGCAAAACCTCCAGTGGAGGTTTTGCCCCGCGAACGCCCGCGAAGCGGGCGCGTGGTAACAAATTAAGCTCGGATGCGTTATATACCGATATGATGAAACCGGTTCTGGCACTTGCCGTCCTGATCGCCTCCGCCTCGCCTGTGTTGGCGCAGACGGCCTTCTGTCCCTACGGCCAGACCTGCAATGGCAAGCCGGCGGTGCCTTTCCCCGTGATCAATCCGGTCCAGGGTTTGAGCAACCTGTTGCCCCAACGCCAGCAGCCACCGCCTTCACCACCGGTCGCTTATGCCCCCATCCCAACGCCGCCGCCGGTGATGCCCGCGACCAGTCCGTAAGCGGAACGTAAAGCCGCATCCTCCCGCTTTGTGAAGTTCCCGCCGTCGGCTAGTGTCCGCCCGCTTCGCGCGGCAACGTTCTTGCGGAGCGGAAACTCTCCAGGACATGGACATGCGGGCGCTGACCAGACGATTGATGCTTTCCACCACCGCCGCCGGCATGGCGCTGGCCGCCCTGCCCGTCGTTGCGCAGACCCCGGTTCCGCCCGATACCGACTGGCCGACTTACGGCGGTAACCTCGCCTATTGGCGCTACAAGGCGCTGGACCAGATCAATGCGTCCAACTTCAACCAGCTGCAGGTCGCCTGGCAGTTCAAGACCGAGAACCTGGGCAGCCGTCCCGAATTTATCCTGCAATGCACGCCGCTGCTGATCAAAGGCCGCCTGTTCGCGACCGCCGGTTCGCGGCGCGATGTCATCTGCCTGGACCCCGCCAGCGGCGAGCAGCTCTGGATGCACCGCTCGCCGGATGAAGGTTTGCGCGCCACCAATGCGCCGCGCCAATTGTCGGGCCGCGGCGTCGGATACTGGAGCGAGGGCGATCAGGAACGCATCCTGTATGTCACCATCGGTTATCAACTGGTGTCGCTGGACGCCAGGACCGGTATCCCCGATCCGAACTTCGGCACAAACGGCGTTGTCGACTTGAAATTGAACGACGACCAGGAACTGAAGCTGGACACGGCCGATATCGGCCTGCACAGCGCGCCCACCATCGCCAAGGGCGTGGTGATCATCGGCGCCGCCCACACCGCCGGCAACACGCCGCAGGTCAAGAGCAACGTGAAGGGCTATGTCCGCGGCTTCGATGTGAAGACCGGCAAGCGGCTGTGGATCTTCCACAACATCCCCGTGAAGGGTGAGTTCGGTTACGAGACCTGGCTGAAGCCCGGCAGCGCCGAGGCCGCCGGCAATGCCGGCGACTGGGCGCAGATTTCCGCTGATGAGGAGTTGGGACTTGCTTATCTGGGCATCGAGTTGCCCACCGGCGACCAGATGGGCATCTATCATCCCGGCCCCAGCCTGTTCAGCGAAAGCGTGGTGGCGGTGGACATCCTCACCGGCAAGCGCAAATGGCATTACCAGCTGATCCATCACGGCTTGTGGGACTATGACGTCTGCGCCGCCGCCATCCTGTGCGACATCCCGCACAACGGAAAGATCGTCAAGGCGCTGGCCCAGCCCACCAAGCAGAGCTTCCTGTATGTGCTGAACCGCGAAACCGGCGAGCCGATCTGGCCGATCCGCGAGAAGAAAGTCATCCCCGGCAACGTGCCCGGCGAATGGTATTCGCCCACCCAGCCCTTCCCCACCAAGCCGCCGGCCTTTGATCGCCAGGGTGTCACGGTCGACGACCTGATCGACTTCACGCCGGAGCTGCGCCAGAAGGCGCTGGCGGTGGCCAGCCATTACAAGCTGGGCCCGCTTTACACCGCGCCGATCATGGAAAAGCCGGAAGGCCCGTTCGGGGTCATCAACCTGCCGGGCTATATCGGCGGCATCAACTGGCCGGGCGGCTCCTATGATCCGGAGACGCACACAGTCTACACTTATTCGCAGACCAATCCGCTGAGCATCGGCGGCATCATTCCCAATCCCGACCACACCAAGGGTGCATTCGACTATGTCCATGCCAACCTGCCGGCGCAGGACGGTATACGCGTGGGCGATCTGACGGTGGATGGACTGCCGCTGATCAAGCCGCCCTATGGCCGCATCACCGCCACCAACCTGGAAAGCGGCACCCAAAGCTGGACCGTGGCGCATGGCGAGACGCCGGACTTCATCCGCAACCACCCGGCGCTGAATGGCGTGAAGATTCCGCGCACCGGCATGATCGGGAAGATCGCGCCGCTGACCACCAAGAGCCTGGTGATCTGCGGCGATCCCCAGACCTATACCGACGAGACCGGACGCAAGGGTGCGCGGCTGCGTGCTTATGACAAGACCAACGGCGAGGAAAAAGGCGCGGTATTCCTGCCGGCCGAACAGTCCGGCTCGCCCATGACCTATATGTACAAGGGCAAGCAATACATCCTGCTGGCGATCGGCGGGCGCGGCTTCACCAGCGAATTCATCGCCTTCAGGCTGCCCGGCGGCGAAGCGCCGCCGCCGCGCCGCCGCCAGGAGCTCTAGCTACTTCGCAGGTACCAGCTTCAGCAATTCGCCGGTTGGGGGTGTGGTTTCGGTGATGGAGGTGCCGCCGCTGTCGGTCACGACATAGATGGCGCCGTCCGATCCCATCCGCACATCGCGGATGCGCGCCTTGCGGTCGACCAGCAGGGTTTCTTCTTCGACCACCTTGCCGTCGACCAGCTTGATGCGGTCCAGTTGGCGGCCATTCAGCATGCCGACAAAGGCGCTGCCGGCCCAGGCCTTGGACTTGCCGGTATAGAACGCCAAACCGCCGGGCGCGGTGGACGGCGACCAGTAATAGACCGGCTGCTCCATGCCCGGCTTGGCCACATCGCCTTCGCCGATGGGCGCGCCGCGATAATCGATGCCGTGGCTGATGAAGGGCCAGCCGTAATTGGCGCCCTTTTTGATCAGGTTAAGTTCGTCGCCGCCGCGCGGGCCATGCTCGACCTCGTACAACCCGCCATCGGGCGCGAAGGCCAGGCCTTCCTGACTGCGAAAACCGATCGCCCAGATTTCCGGCAGCGCGCCCGGCGTGCCAATAAAGGGATTGCCCGGCGCCGGTGCGCCGTCCTTGGTGATGCGGATCACCTTGCCCAGATGTGTGTCGAGATATTGCGCCACCGGCCAGGGACGCGGGCCGGCATTGTCCCGGTCGCCGATGGTGACATACAGGTATCCGTCAGCGCCAATGGCGATACGCCCGCCGGTCTTGGTGCCCGCCGCCAGAGTCTGGTCGTTGGGCGCAAAGGGCGATGTCTTGATCAGCACGTTCACGTCGCGAACGGCGCCGCCCGCTTCGTCCAGCACGGCGCGCGCCACGGCGGTGTTGTAGACCGTCTTGTCGAGATATTCGAAGTAGGTGAAATAGATGGTGTGGTTGGTGGCGAAAGCCGGATCCAGCACCACGTCCAGCAAACCGGTCATCGGCGTGGAAACATGCAGTCCATCCAGCCCGATCAGCGGTGCGCCGACACCATCCTTGCCGACAATGCGGAACGCGCCGGGCAACCGCTCGGTCACCAGGAGCTTGCCGTCCGGCAACAGCGCGCTGGCCCAGGCGGCATGTAGCTGGTTGGTCAGCACCGTCACCTTGAAATCGGTGGCATGGTGGAAGGGCGCGCGGGTCTGTTGCGGGAACTGGCGCGTGTCGGTCTTCTTCTCCGGCACGCGGGCATCGACCGGCTGGCCCTCGATGCTCCCATAGGTTGGGGTGCGCGGCAGGCCACCCGCATTCTAGTCGGGCGCCGGGCCCGGCGAACGCGGCTGGGGGGGCGCCGGCGTCTGGGCGGACAGGGTTGCGGGCGCTGCGAGAAGCAGCGCAAGGACCAGGCGTTTCATGAATTCCCCCCCAATTTTCTGACATTAAAGCCGCAGGGGGCTTGACCCACAAGGGTAGCCGGAACCCAATCACCCATGCGATGCTTTTCCTGTTGGACAATGGACGGGATAAAAAAATGAGATTTTCGCTTGCCGCTGCCGCCCTTCTGGCGGCCACCGCCTTGAGCGCCTGCGCTGGCCCCGAAGGCAATCCCAACGGATCGCCCTATGCCACCGAACCGGGCGGCACCATCGCGGTGAAGCCGGAAATGGTGGGCATGGTCAGCTATAATCCCTATGCCACGCCGGCGCCTTTCGTCGACATGCAGATCGGCCAGCCCGCGATCAATCCGGCGCCCACACCGCCGCTGAACCTCACGCCCCAGGGCGCGCGTTAAGGGCGGCCGCTAGAAGCTTCGACTGAGTATCTCGAACGACTTGCGCCGCGCGGCGTGATCGAAGATTTGCGCCGCAATGATGATCTCATCCGGACGATAGCGGGCGATGAAATCCGCCACGCCTTTCTTGACCGTCTCCGGGCCGCCCACGACGGAGTGACGGAAGAAATTCTGAAGCAAGGCCCGGCGCTGCGGGGCCAGGCTTTGCTCATAGTTGGCGACGGGTGGCGCCAGCGGCGCGTCATTGGCGGCTAGTGCGGTCGAGAACAGCAGCCGCGCTTCGTCATCCGTATCGGCCGCCACCACCGTCAGCGACAGCATCACCTTGGGATTGTCCAGATGGGTCGACGGCACGAACCGTCCACGATAGGTCGCCAGGGCGACGTCCAACGGGTCCGGTGCGAAATGCGAGGCGAAGGCGAAGGGCAATCCCAGTGTCGCGGCAAGCTGCGCACCGCCGGCACTGGACGATAATATCCACACCGGCACCTGCGATCCTTCGCCCGGAATGGCGCGCACTTTCTGACCTGGCGCGGCGGGTGCGAGGAAGAACAGCAGTTCCTGCACGTCGTGGGGAAACTCGGCGGCGTCATTGGGCTGGCGGCGCAGCGCCTGCAGGGTGGCCGGATCATTGTTGAGACCACGCCCCACTCCCAGATCGATGCGCCCCGGATGCAGCGCCGCCAGGGTGCCGAACTGCTCGGCCACCATCAGTGGCGCATGGTTGGGCAGCATGATGCCGCCGGCGCCGACGCGGATGGTTTTGGTGCCCGCCGCGACATGGGCCATTACCACAGCGGTGGCGGCTCCCGCCACGGAGGCGGTGTTGTGATGCTACACCAGCCAGTAGCGGTGATAGCCGAGCGATTCCGCATGCTGCGCCAGATCAAGTGTCTCGCGCAGGGCGGTGGCCGCATCGCCGCCCTGGCGGATGGGCGTGAGGTCGAGAATGGAAACCGGGATCATGCCGGGAGCCTAACCCAAGCCGGCTAATGCAGATAGGCCGGAGCGGGACGCGGGAATTTCGCGCCCGGCGCGGCATGGCAGGCAAAGCTGCGCGCGTCCCTGGCGTCGCCGCCATTGTAAAAAGCGCGCTGCGGGTACGGACAGAGCGGGCGGGTGGCGACAACCGCGCCGGCGGCATCGAACTTGGTGGCGATGATCGCAGCCGGGGCGTGGCCGGATGCGCGCCAAGCATCCAGCGCCTTGAGCAGGTCGTGATCCCCATCGCCTTCCTTGCGGTCGGCGCTCTGGCCGAACAGGTCTGGCCCGTCCCCGCCGGCGCAATGCGCCACACCCGGCGCCATGTAGAGCCGGGCAAAGCTGTCGCGTCCCGGCATCGCCGCGCCGATGCGCTCGAAGTAATTGATGGTGTCCAGCGGGCCGACAATGGCATCGGCCAATCCGTGGAACACGATCAGCTTGCCGCCATGCGCGGCAAAGGCCGACAGGTCCGGATTGATCTCGTTCATCACCGGACCCAGTTCGGCATCCACGCGTGCCATGTCACGGTCGAAATCGAATTTGGTGACATCGAAATCCGCGCCCATCGCCCAGGGCACAAGAGAGCCGACAAAGCCGCGCACGGTCTGGTCGCGGGTGCCGAACAGGCCGCCCAGCTGAGGCTCGCTGCCCAGCGGCCAGCCGGGATAGAAAATCTCATGGGTGCGCGGGTTGGTGAAGCCGCCATAGACTTTCTCCAGCGCCGCGGCCTGATCCGGATCGAGGCAAGCCGAGATGTCTTTCTGGCCTGGCTTGCACGCCATGTCGCGCGGCTTGAAATTGCATTCGGTGGGGTCGGCCAGGAAACGGTCGCCCGGCGCGCCGCCGAACTTGCCGGCGCAGGCTTTCAGCACCGCTTCATGCACCACCGCCAGCCTGTCCGGCGAAATCCAGCTGCGCGGCGTGGCGTGCACGTCCAGTCCCGTCTGCAGGAAGGCCATGTGCAACCGGGTGCGGTTGTTGGCCGGCGCGCCCGCCAGGATGGCGTCATAATCGTCTGGATAAAGCTGCGCTTCCATCAGCGCCTGGTGCCCACCGGTGGAGCAGCCGCTGAAATAAGAAAGCGTCGGCGACTGGCCGTAATAACGCTGGGTCAGCGCCCGGGCCAGCACCGTCATCTCGTGCGTCGAACGGGTGCCCCAGTCCTTCAGCATTTCCGGCTGGCCGGTGCCCGCCGCCCAACTGGCGCTGGAAGCGGGAAACGTTCCCATGTCGGTGTTGGTCACCGCATAGCCGCGCCTCAACCCTCCGGCCAGCGAGCCGAACGAGATGGTGCCGGCGAAGCCACCATTGCCGGTGCCCAGCAGCTTGCTGTTCCAGCTCACGGCTTGTGGCAACCACAGTTCCACCAGGATGTTGGAGTGGCGATCCACACCTGTGGTGGCGCTGATGCGGCAGAAAGCGGGAAGATCGGTATAGGGACGTCCCGCGAGCGTGAGGTTCTCATGCACCGGCACATCCTCGGCGGATCGCACCAGGCTGTTCTCAAGCTTCAGCCCATTCAGCGCCGTGCAGGGACTGGCATCGGCCTGCGATGCCGCGCACAGCGCCGCCAGCAGCGCCAACGCCCCAAGAGACGTGCGCATTACGGCGTGCCGGGCTTGTAGCCGGGGCCGCGAAGCACCCGTCCGGGCGTGGCATTGGTGGGCTTGCTGTCCGCCACCACCGCTTTGCCATTGACCAGCACCCAGGAGATGCCGGTGGCATACTGGTCGGGATGGTCATAGGTGGCGGTGTCTTTCACCGTGTCGGGATTGAACACCACCACATCGGCCTTCATGCCCTGACGGATAAGTCCGCGGTCGTGCAGGCTGAGGCGGTTGGCGGCCTGGGACGACAGCTTGCGCACCGCTTCTTCCAGCGAGATCACGTGCCGGTTGCGCACCACATCGGCCAGGATGCGGGCATGGCTGCCGAAGGAGCGCGGATGCGGGCGGCCGAAGGACGTATGCACGCCCGCCGGCAGCGCGATGCCGTCCGAGCCGATATCCACCCAGGGATATTTGAAGGAGTCCGCCACCGCCGCCTCGCGGGACGGAACGGGCGGGCCGATGTGAAAGCCTTCGGCCTT
>CANBZE010000069.1 GCA_947373775.1 Alphaproteobacteria bacterium | reverse complement strand
ATGCGCCAGCGGAGTGACGCCATCACCGTTACCACGCTGATGGTGGGGTTGAGCAAGGCGCCGGGTTTCGCCTTCGGCATCGCGCTGGTCGGCTGTTACGAGGGCTTCCAGGTCGAGCGCAACGCCGCCAGCGTCGGCATGCTGACCACCCGCTCGGTGGTGGAAGGCATCTTCCTGGTGATCGTCATGGATGCGGCTTTCTCCATCATGTTCTCGGTGCTGGGGATCTGATGGCCGAGAACAAGGAAAAAGACGTCGTCATCAAGATACGCGGCCTGGTCAACGGCTTCGGCAACAAGATCCTGCACGACCATATCGACCTGGATGTCTATCGCGGCGAAGTGCTGGGCGTGGTCGGCGGTTCGGGCTCCGGCAAGTCAGTCCTTCTGCGCACCATCATCGGCCTCAACAAGCCCCGCGAAGGCACCATCGAAGTCTTCGGCAAGCGCACCAGCTTCGCGGAAGGCGCCCGCATGCGGACGCTGGAAATGCGCTGGGGCATCCTGTTCCAGGAAGGCGCGTTGTTCTCATCCCAGACCGTGGCGGAGAATATCCAGGTGCCCTTGCGCGAATATACCAGCATGAGCCAGTCCCTGATGGACGAGATCGCCGAGATGAAGCTGACCATGGTGGGGCTGCCCTCCGATGCCGGCGACAAATTTCCGTCCGAACTTTCCGGCGGCATGAAGAAGCGCGCCGGACTGGCCCGCGCACTGTCGCTGGACCCCGAGCTGCTGTTCCTGGACGAGCCCACCGCAGGGCTGGATCCCATCTCCGCCAACCAGTTCGACGAATTGATCAAGCAACTGCAGAAGTCGCTGGGCCTCACCGTCTTCCTTGTGACTCATGACATCGACACCTTGCGCGCCATCACCGACCGTATCGTCGTACTGGTGAACAAGAAGCTTGTGATCGGCACCATTGCCGAATTGCGCAAAAGCGATGATCCCTGGATCAAGGACTATTTTTCGGGCGTGCGCGGACGCGCGGCGCTTGCGTCGGAAGAATTAGCGTCGGAGGAGGCGCACTGATGGAAACCAAAGCCAATTATGTGGCGGTCGGCGCTTTTGTGCTGGCCTGCGCCGTGGGACTGGTGGTGACAATCCTGTGGCTGGCCGGGGTGCAGTACAGCCAGGAATACGCCTATTACCAGGCCAACTTCAAAGGCCCGGTCACCGGTTTGGGCAAGGGCACCCTCACCCGCTACAACGGCATCGAAGTGGGGCGCATCACGGACCTCTCTTTCGATCCCGCCGACCCATCTCGCGTCATCGTCACGGTCCAGGTGCAGCCCAACCTCAACATCCGCGAGGACAGCGTCGCTTCGATCGACAGTCAGGGCTTTACCGGCGGCGCCTTTGTCGAAATCAGCGGCGGGAGCGCCAACTCCCCGCTCCTGGTGGCGCGCGAAGGCCAGCGCTATCCGGTGCTGCGCACCAAGCAGTCGACCTTCGCCCAGTTGCAGCAATCGGCGCCCGAGGTCGTGGCCAAGCTGAATGTCGCCGCCTCGCAGCTCAACGACCTGCTGAGCGACGACAACCGCCGCGCCATTGCCCATGTGCTGGCCAATCTGGACGAGACCACCCAGGCCGTCGCGCGCCGCAGTGCCGACATCGATGCCACCATCGCCAACGCCAACAAGGCGATGGCCAATCTCAGCGATGCCTCCAACAGTTTGCGGCCCACCCTCAGCCACGTCGACCTGACCATCCAGAAATACGGCAAGGTGGCCGACGATGCCGACGCCTTCATCAATGGCGACGGGCTGGCGCAACTGTCCGACCTGATCGGCGAGATGCGGCGGCTGGTGGCCGACCTCACGCAATTCTCCGACCAGCTTAACCGCACGCCGACCAAGCTTTTCTTCGGTGACCGGCGCAAAGGCTACGAACCCAAAGGGGACGGCAAATGATCCAGCGGCGCCAACTGCTAAGCAATATGTTCCTGGTGGGCGCCTCGGCGCTCGCGCTCTCCGGCTGCGGCAAGGACCTGATCGGCCCGCCCGAGGCCAGCCCAATTTATGTCGTGCGGCCGAACTTTCCGGCCGCGCCTGCCGGCGGCGCGCCCGCTGCCTCAAAAGTGCCGTGGGCGCTGAGCATCCTGCGTCCGGATGTCGCCGGCGCGCTGGACAGCGAACGCATCGCCCTGTTCCAGCCGGACGGCACCATGGATTTCTATGCCAAGGCGAACTATCCCGACCGCCTGGCGCCTATCGTGCAGCACGCCATCCTGGACGGCTTCGAGGCGTCAGGCCGGATCGACGCTGTGGCGACCGAAGAAGCGGCGCTTCATGCCGACTACAACCTGGCCATCGAGGTCAAGGATTTCGGCGCCCATTACAGCACGCCGGATGGCGTTCCCGGCGTGACGGTGAGCATCACCGCCAAGCTGACCACGGCCCATGGCCGCGCCATCGTCGGCAGCTTTGCCACCACCCAGACCGGTTCGGCTTCGATCAACAGCGCCGGCGCGGCGGTACAAGCGCTGCAGCAGGCGCTCGGCGCAGCGGTCAAGGCCATCGTGGACTGGGCGCTGACCTTCCCGATGCCCATCATCCAGAACGCGCCCAGCACGGCATCTCCCGGCAAGCCAGCGGAACAGTTGCTGCACGACGTCACCCGCGGATCGCAGCGGTTGCGAGACGTTCCCAAGCCCCAATAGTTCCTGCCCCGCGGCAAAATAGTTGCGGGAACTCAGGCAACCGTTTTCGAGTTTCCTGTCCGCAGGATTTCGAATACGGAGTTTGCCGTGCTGAAATGGGCATTGATTTTCCTGGTGATCGGCCTGATCGCGGGCCTGCTGGGCTTTACCGGCATCGCCGGCACATCCATCGCCATCGCCAAGACCCTGTTCTTCATCTTCCTGGTCATCTTCCTGGTGCTGCTGGTCGCGGGTCTCACCGTGGCAAGGCGCGCCTGACGCCCTAAATCCAAGGCCTTCACAGCCTTCGCCAGATCGCGCCAGGGCTTGATGTCCCAGTGATTGGCGGCCAAGGGCGATGGTGACGGCAGGATGAAGACACGCGTCTGGCCCAGCAGATGCGGCTGTTCGCCTGCCACCGCCTTCTTTCCCATTATTTGGCGACCGGCTTTCAGGCTGGTAAAAGCCAGATATTGCGGCGCGAATTTTAGTATTCGTTTGCGCAGCGCATCAGCGGCATCGTCCCCCAATGCCTCTTTCGGAAGCTGGTGATCCATCCCGAAGTGAAATTTCGAGATGTCGGTAAGACCGATATCGATATCCCATAGAATTGGGTATTCGTCCGGCTCGAACTGTCGCGGCGTCAGGCCGACAGCGTGAAGTGTTTTCCAGAATTTGTTTTGCGGATTTGCGTAATAGGCTTTTCGCAAAGCCGATTGCTTTCCTGCGGCCGTGCCGCAGAAGACAAGCTTCAGTCCAGGCCTCAGTCGATCACGAAGAATGTGCTTCTTCGCCATCAGTGCGAACGAATGAAGTCGATCATGTCCTGGCGCAGGCTCGTCATCTTTCGAAAGCCCGGCACCAGGGACAGGATGATGCCGATATGGCCGGTGCCCTGGTACTTGATCACCTTCACCTCGCTGCCGAAGGATCGCAGCTTGTCCGCCATGCGGTCGGTATTGCCCTGGTCCACCGTGGTGTCGGCGGTGCCGGTGGTCAGCAGCATCGGCTGGCGCACGCCGTTGACATGGTTGGTCGGCATGGACTCCAGATTGTTGGTGCCGTGGAACATCTCGACATAGACCGGATCGCTCATCGGCAGGAAGTCATACGGTCCGCACAATCCGATCACGCCCCGGATCCAGCCCAGCCGCCCGCCTTTGGCCTCGACGAATTTGGGCTCTGATGCCAGCATGACAGCGTTGTAAGCCCCGGCCGAATGGCCGCTGACGAAGATGCGATTGGGATCGCCGCCATAGTGCGCGGCATGATCGTGCAGGAAGGCCAGCGCGCCGGCCGCGTCCTCGACAAAGCCGGGAAACTTCACCTGCGGATAGAACCGGTAATCGGCCACCGCCACCACCATGCCGGCGCTGGTGAAGGCCTGGCCGAAGGCGCGGTAATCGGTGCGGCTTCCCGCCTGCCAGCCGCCGCCATAGAAAAACAGCAGCACCGGCATCGGACCCTTCGCGCCGGTCGGCACATAGATGTCCAGCTTCTGGCGCGGGTCGCTGCCAAAGGCCAGGCCCCGGTGCACGGCATAGCCCGACTTGGGCACCAACAGGTTGATGGCGGCGAAGGGCGAGCAGGCTGACGCGAGCGCTGCGGCGCCGGCCGCCATCAGGGCTTTGATCTTGGACATGGGGCTTTTCTGGGGAAGTTTTCCGCCCCTGTCTACGCCCCAAACCCGCTTTTGGTTCACTGCAACATGGCTTTTGGGAGAGACAGGCGCGGGCGCGCCATGCCAGTCTTGCCGCAACCAGAAAATACCCGGAGGGACCCCATGACATTCTCACGCCGCCACTTCATCCAGACATCAGCCGCGCTTGCGGGTGTATCGGGTCTGGGCCTGCAGGCCGCCGCCGCCAAGCCCCTGTCCTTCCGCTTCGGCTACAGCGCCATTTCCTGGGGCACCGATATCGAGGAAGCCATCAAGGTCGGCCAGCGCGTCGGCCTGCCGGGCATCGAACCCTTCCGCCAGAATGTCGTGAACTATCTCGACAAGCCGCTGGTCCTGAAAAAACTGATGACGGATGCGGGGCTGCAGATGGTGACCTGCTCCAATGGCGGTGGCCCCGACTTCTCCGGCAACTTCTACGATCCGGCCCAGACGCCCAAGACCATCGCCGACCACATCAAGTTCGCACGCGATTTCATCAAGCCGTTCGGCTATTGCGACCATTTCAAGATGAACAATGGCCCGCGCCCCAAGGGCTATGACGTCAGCGACGACCAGATCAAGGTCTGCGCCGATGCACTGAACGCCATCGGCATGGAAACCATCAAGATGGGCATCAAGCTGGCGCCCCATCCCCATGTCGGATCCCTGATCCAGACCGAGCATGAGACCCGGCTGCTGATGAAGCTGACCGATCCGCGCTATGTCTGGCTGACCGCCGACACCTCGCATCTCACCCTTGGCGGCATGGACCCGATCCAGATCATCAAGGATTATTGGCCGCGCCTGGCGGAGGTCCATTACAAGGACGCGCCCAGGCACCTGCGCGGCGGCAAGGTTCTGGCGGTGCCCAAGAGCGGCCCGGAAGCCGGCGGTCATGGCTGGTTCCGCAACCTGAACGATGTGGATGGCGGCGGCGTGGACTTCCCCACGCTGCAGAAATATCTGATTGCCCAGAACTTCAAGGGCTGGTGCGTGCTTGATCTGGACGCTTCCATGATCCCCAAGGGGAGCAACATGGAAGAAGTGCTGAAGGGCAACATCAAGTATATGGTT
The DNA here is from genome assembly GCA_947373775.1 of Alphaproteobacteria bacterium. The sequence continues at coordinate 2,464 of CANBZE010000069.1, read as the reverse complement.
GATGTCCTGCATGTGGATCCCAAAACGGTCTAGCGCTTTCCTGCTGGCCGCGCTGCTGCCCCTATTGGGGAATGGCGGCGCGGCCCAGGCTGCAGACACCGCTGCGCCCCTGATGGTGCTGACGCCGGCTTCGGCGGCGCCGGGCGCTGCCGCGCTGGCGACGCAATTCACCCAAAAAACCGGCATCCCCGTGACAGTGGCGGGCGGCTCGCGCGACAAGATTTTTGCCGCGCTGAAAGCGGGTGGTCCCGCCGACGTGGTGTTGCTACCCACCACCGACATCGTCGCCCTGCCCACCGTCACCGGCATGACGCCCTTGGGCCATATCGCGGTCGGCGTGGGCGTGAAGACCGGCACAGCGGTGCCCGATGTTTCCACGCCGGAGAAATTCCGCGCCGCGTTGCTGGCGGCCAGAGGCGTCGCCTTTGCCGATCCCAGGGCCGGAACGTCCGCCGGTGTCGTGATCGACCGCATGCTTTCGGATCCCGGCTTCAAGGGCGTCAAGCGCGTGCCGATCCAGGGATTGGCGGTGACTGGCCTTGCGTCAGGCCAGGCGGACATCGCCCTGCAGATGGTGCCCGAGCTGATGGCAAACAAGGATGTGGCGCTGGCGGGACCGGTGCCCGAGCTCTATGGCGCCAGCGTGGACTTTGCCGGCGGCATCGCCACCGCCAGCAATGCCTCGGAGAATGCTCAGGCCTTTTTGAGCTTCATCACCGCGCCCGCGGCGGTCCCGGTGTGGAAGGCCCATGGCGTCACCCAACTGGGCGCCATCCCTTAGACCATTGTTGCGACGCACATTTTTTCGGCAGACCTGCCGGAGAATCGTGCGCTAACCCTGTGTTTAATGGCTCTTTCCAAGCTTTCGTTTTGATGCCTTAATGGTGCGACGCAGCATGGGAGTCCGTAATGGGCAAAGAACCGACCAGCACCTTCTTCAGCCATGTCAAACCGGGCGATACCGAGTTCAAGCGCGGTGGCCTGCGCGATTTCTTCCTGTACCGCGACCTGGGGATTGCCGGCGCCACCAACGGCAAGGTGATCGCCCATATGGTGCGCGCCAATGAACCGCCCACCGAAGGCACCGGCTGGCATTATCACGTCTGCGACTTCCAGATCGTGGTGATGATGAAGGGCTGGGCCAAGTTCATGTATGAGGACAAGGTCACCCTGGTGGAAGAAGGCGATGTTGTGCACCAGCGCCCCGGCATGGTGCACTATCTGTTCGATTATTCCCCCGACATGGAATATCTGGAGATCGTGTCGCCGGCCGATTTCGGCTCGGAGCCCGCCGAAGCGCCCACCGACTATGTTCCGGTACCCACGCCATGGAAGTGATCTATTCGGTTGGCACGATGGTCCTGGGCGCCGCGCTCAGCCTTTTTATGATGGTGATCTCCCGCGCCCGGTACGGCGTGCCGTCGGCGCGGAAGATATCGTGGAACCACAGGGTCGGCGGCCGCAGGGTATAAGGCCGCTGCCAGCTGTCCCAGGGCATATCGGTCTGGGTCTTGCCGTTGACGAAGCCCCAATTGATCATGCCGACGTTACGCTTCTTGCCGATGGGCAGGATGGTGTCGAAGGTCGAGCCCGCGCCCCGCGCCATGTATTCGGTGCAGATGACGGGGCGGCCGTAAGTTTCCAGCGATTTCGCCCGCGCCTCGAAGGTTTCCGGCCAGCTGTAGTCGTGAAAGCTGATCACATCGGACTGGGTGAGCTGGGTCTTTTCCACGCTGTTGAGGCTGGCCAGGTTTTCCCAATGATCGTGATGCCAGATGCCGCTGGTCAGAGGCTGTGACGGGTCGGCCGAACGTGCCCATTCAAAAACCTTGGGCAACAGGAAGGCGACCTGGTCATAGCGCGCCTGGCTGGGGTCGACATAGGAACTGCCATTGGTGTTGTCGGGCTCGTTCCACAGGTCCCAGCCCAGGATGCGGTCATCATGGGCAAAGCTGCCGACCACGCCCTTCACAAAGGCCTCAAGCCGCGCATATTGCGCCGGATCTGCCAGCGCCTTGGCGCCGGGTGATTGCACCCAACCCGAATTGTGGACACCGGGGATGGGCGGATGCTGTGGGCCGAGCTTGTAGTTGGGGTCCCAGCAGCTGTCGAACAAGACGAACAGCGGCTTGATGCCGTGTTTGGCGCTGATCGCCAGGAAAGCGTCCATGCGCTTTTTGAAGCCTGCCGGATCCTGCTGCCACAATGCGTCGTGCAGGAACACCCGCATGGTGGTCATGCCCATGCCTTGCGCCCAGCCCAGCTCCTTGTCTATCTCGGCCGGGTTGAAGCTGGCGGCCTGGAACATCTCCAGCTGGTTGATGGCGTCGGCGGGGATATAGTTGCTGCCCACCAGCCATTTCTGCTTGCCGTACCATTGATTGGCCTGTTCCCTGGTCCAGACCTCGCGCGCAGATGCCTGCGTGGCGAACAGCAGCGCGGCGCACAGTACGAACAGCTTCTT
>CANBZE010000068.1 GCA_947373775.1 Alphaproteobacteria bacterium | reverse complement strand
GCCGTGGTGCCGCTGGTGATCGTGGGTGGTTTGCTGACGCCCTTTGTGCGCCAGCACTGGAAGCTGGCGGTCTATGCCATCCTGCTGATGACCGGCTTCAACTTCTTCAGCCATGGCACCCAGGATCTCTATCCCACCTTCCTGCGCGTGCAGCATCACTTCGACGATGCGACGGTCACCTTCATCACCGTGGTGCTGAACCTGGGCGCCATTGTGGGCGGCTTGACCTTTGCCAGCTTCAGCCAGTCGTTCGGCCGCCGGAAAACAGTGATCATGGTGGCGCTGCTGGCGCTGCCGGTGATCTATTTCTGGGCCTCCGCCACGACCGTGATGATGCTGGCGGCCAGCGCTTTCCTGATGCAGGTCTGCGTGCAGGGCGCCTGGGGCGTGGTGCCGGTGCATCTCAACGAATTGTCGCCGCCCAATGTGCGCGGCACGTTTGCCGGTACCGTCTACCAGCTGGGCAACCTGATCGCCTCGGTCAATGCGGTGTACCAGGCCGAGCTGGCCGAAAGCGGCAAGCAGTTCCTGGGCCTGGATCATTACGGGCTGGCGCTGGCGGTGGTGGCGACATTCGCCGCGATCCTGATCGCGACCATGATGTTCCTGGGACCGGAAGCCAAGGATGCCGATATGGGGCGCGCGGCGCCCGCGGGCGAATAAAGAAGAAAGAGGCGGATATGCAGCGTCGTGATTTTCTGGCTGGCGCTGCCGCGTCAGCATTCTGGGCCGGCATCGCGCACGCCGCCGCGCCGTTGGCCGACACTCCGAGCATCGATACCCATGTCCATCTGTTCGACTCCCGCCGGCCGCAGGGTGTGCCCTATGCCGGTTCGCCCGAATGGGCCAAGGAAAAGAATGGCGTGGCGCTGCCGTCCACCTACCGCGCTTTCGCCACGCCGCTGAACATCGTCGGCGCCATCGAGCTGGAGGCCAGTCCCTGGATCGAAGACAATCTGTGGGTGCTGGAGCAGGAGCATACCGATCCTTTGTTCGTCGGCACGGTGGGCGACCTGGAGCCGGAAAAGCCGGATTTCGCTGATCAGTTCAACCGTTTCCGCAAGGACCCGCTGTTCCTGGGGATACGCTGCGGCAAGATCTGGAACCGCGACGTCACAAGCCAAGTGAACGATCCCAAGTTCATGGACGGGCTGAAGCGCGTCGCCGATGCCGACCTGGTGATGGACACCGCCAATCCCGATGTCGAGTTGATGCAGGCGATGGTGCGGATCAACGACAAGATTCCCAGCCTGCGCATCATGCTGGATCACCTGCCATCCTTCGATCCCACCCCGGCTCAGCAGACCGGTTATGACGCGGTGCTGAAGGAAATCCACAGCCGGCCGAAAATCTACGCCAAGCTGTCGGAGATCGATCACCGCACCAATCCGGGCCGCGGGCTTGCCGCCCACAAGGCGCGGCTGGACCAGTTGATGGCGACCTTCGGCGCGGACCGGGTGGTGTTCGGCACCGACTGGCCCAACAGCTGGGGCACCGCCACGCCGGCCCAGATCGTGGACATTGCGCGCGCCTACTTCGCCACCCGCACACGGGAAGAGGCGGAAAAGTATTTCTGGAAAAACTCGCTCAGCTTCTACAAGTGGAAGAAGCGGGCGAAAAATCAGCCCGGCTGATCTCAGAGGTGTGTCGCTGCTGATACTTTGGATACTGACAATCCTTGACGGACTGGCGTTTCTTATCGGTCTAGTCTTCGTTTATGGGGTCACCGTCAGTTTCCATCTTTCACCCTTTTTGGCGCTATACGCACCGTTGCCGATCCTCGCGCTACTCGGACTGGTGTGCGGATGGCGGAGCTATCACAATAAGGAAGTGCGACGTCCGATTATGTGGATGCTGTTGCCACTGGCGTATCTTGCGATCTGCTTGGCAGTCCTAGTCCCGAGACTTCCCTGATGTTCAACTCAGGTCCGTGCTCTACCAAGCGTAAGACATCCGCACCACTGCGCCGTCCGGCGCTGCTTCCAACGATGTGTCGATATTGTATTTCCGCTTGAAGGGCGTCACCAGGACCGCGCTGTAACCGGCGGCGATGGCCGAGCTGGCCAATGTGTCGTACCAGCGATGCTGGTGCGCCTGAATTCGGCTGTAGGCGACAAATTCAGTCAGGCCGGCGGCGGGCAGGCCATATTGCCAGCCATAGCGAGCCCAAAGAAAGGATGACCCGGAGGCGGCAATCGCCGTGGTGTCGGAGGGGAAGGACTTGTAGTCGCTGCCATTGGGGCGGCGCTCCTTGACGATCTGCTTGAGGGCAAAGGCGGTGCCCACGGTCAGGGCGCTTTCCACCAGCAACTGCGCTGCACCCACCCGGTCATGCTTGAGAAGCGTAATGCCGCCGGCTACCAGGGGCAGGGCGATGGCGACGCCGGTGCCGATGGTTTCGATGTTCTTCTCGGACTTGGTCAGCGGCGTGGTGTTGGGCGTGAAGGCGAGCGCCGGCGTGGCGGTGGCCAGAATGACCAGGAGGGCGGTCGCGCGAAGAAAGGTCATGTCCCAAAACCCGGTGTTACCCGGCTGTCTTACTTCGCCGGGGGCTGCCCACGCAAACGGGGCAAGATTGAAATTTCCCAATTGATACCACGAACTACTTGCGATCTTGACGAAGCGGGCGGGGCGGCTCATAAGCCGCGCAGGTGCAAGGTCTAGGGAACGTGGGAAAACCACGGCTGCCCCCGCAACTGTCACCGGTGAGCTTTCTCTCACATGTCACTGGGGCCGCAAGGCCTTGGGAAGACGAGTGGAAGCGTTGATCCGGCTAGCCAGGAAACCTGCCTCGCACCGTCGTCTTGTAGCCTGCCGGGGATGGCGGGGTGCAGCGGGGTAAACCGCAGCGGCGACAAAGTTGGAGTCGCGCGGCTTGTGGGGGCCAGTCCCTTTCAAAATACCGCGGTGCGCGCCTCCTGAGCCAGGAGACGTTTTATGAAATCCGTTCTGTTTACTTCCGCCGCCCTGATCGCGCTTGCCGCACCCGCGTTCGCGCAATCGCAGCTGACCTATCCCCATCTGGACGATGAGAATGTGGTGGTCAGCGCCAACCGCCTGCCGACCCCCGTCGCCAACGTCGCCAGCAGTGTCACGGTGATCACCGCCGCCGACATCGAAGCGCGCCAGGACCGCTCGCTGGCTGATGTGCTGCGCGAAGTGCCGGGCCTGAACATCGTGCAGACCGGCGGCGCCGGCGGCCAGACCTCGATCTTCATGCGCGGCAGCAATTCCAACCACACCAAGGTGCTGGTTGACGGCATCGATGTCGGTGATCCTTCCACGCCCACCGGCGCGGCGGACATTTCAAAGTTCCTGGCCGGCGACATCGCCCGGGTGGAAGTGCTGCGCGGCCCGCAAGGCGCGCTGTACGGCTCGGACGCCATCGGTGGGGTGATCAACATCACCACCCAGAGCGGCAACGGCCCGATGACGTTCCGCGGCAGCGTGGAAGGCGGCTCGTTCGAGACGTCCAACCAGTTCGCGACTCTGTCCGGCCAGGAGGGCGATTTCCACTACCGCGCCACGGTGCAGTATTTCCATTCCGGCGGCACGCCGGTGACGCCGTTGAATCTGCTTCCGGCCGGCGTCGTGCGCAATGACGATGCCTATGACAATGTCACCGCCAGCACCAAGCTGGGTTATGACATCACCGGCAATTTCGATGTCGGCCTGACGTCGCGTTACTACAACAGCATCGGGCGCATCACCGGTGACAGCTTCAATCCGGTCACCTTTGCTTCGACCCCGTCGGCAAAGCAGACCCGCATTGCCAACCTGCAATATGAGACGCGGGGCACGGCGCACCTGGTGCTGTGGGATGGGCGGTTGGACCAGACTTTGGGCTTTGCCTATGGCAGCAACATCATCGCCACCCAGGACCCCAAAAATGGCAATGGCCGCACCAAGGGCGACCGGGTCAAGCTGGACTGGCAGGGCAATGTGAAGCTGGCGGAAGGTGAAACCCTGGTGTTGGGCGCGGAAAGCGCGCGCGACGGTCTGCATCGCGGGTTGTCGTTCGGTTTTCCCACCACCCTGGCGCAGGGCATTACCACCAATGCCGGCTATGCCGAAATGCTGACCGATCTTCCCATCGGTTTTCACAACAGCTTCAGCGTGCGCGATGACGACAATAGCCGCTTCGGCAACCGGGTGACCTGGCGTGTGGCGCCGTCCTGGGTGATGATGCGCACCGGCACCACCTTGCGTGCCAGCGCGGGCAGCGGTTTCAAGGCGCCGGCCTTGCAGCAGCTGTTCGGCACCTTTGGCGGCAATGCCAACCTGAAGCCGGAAAGCAGCACGGGCTATGAAGCGGGCATTGACCAGAAGATCCTGGGCGATGATTTGACCGGCGGCGTGACCTGGTTCCACAACGACATACGCAACCTGATCACCTCGGGTCCAGCGCCTACTTTCCTGAACATCAATATCGGCCGGGCGCGGACACAGGGGATCGAAACCTTCCTGACCTGGAAGGCGCTGGAGACGCTGACCTTCCGTGCCGACTATACCTATACCGACAGCCTGGATGCCACGACGCGGCTGGCGCTGCTGCGGCGGCCGCGCAACAAGGCCAGCTTGGGTGCGGACTGGCAGGCGATGGATGACCTGCAGCTGAACGCCACCCTGCTGTATGTGGGCCAGCAGATCGACGGCAACCGGGACTTTTCCATCCCGCGCCTGAAGAAGTCCGACTATGTCACCCTGGATTTGGCGGTCAGCTACAAGCTGGCCGACATGTGGAGCGTGTTCGGCCGGATTGAGAACGCCACCGATACCAACTATCAGAGTCCGGAAGGCTTCCTGCGCCCAGGGCTAGGTGCCTATGGCGGGATCAAGGTGAACTTGTAAGCATGAAAGCTGGGGTATTCGCGGCGGCTGCTTTGCTCCTGGTTTCGGGGCAGGTAGCCGCCGCGCCTCCGCAAAGAATTATGTCTTTGAAGATCTGCACTGACGAGCTGTTGCTCGACCTGGTGCCGGCTTCGCGGATTGCGTCGGTTACGTTCCTGTCGCGGGAGCCTGCGGCGCTGCGGATGTGGCCGCAAGGCGCGCATGTGCCGGTCAATCATGGCACCGCCGAAGAGATACTGGCGACCCATCCCGACCTGATCCTCACCGATCCTTTCATGGCGCCGTCGTTGCGCCCGCTCATGGCCAGGAGCGGGGCGAAGATTTTGGAAGTGCCGCCGGCCGAGGATTTCGCGCAGATCCGCGCCGTCACGCGCATGGTGGCCAAGGCGGTGGGCGAAGAAACCCGCGGCGAGATGCTGATCGCGCAGATGGATGCCGATCTGCGGGACGTGGCGGCGCATCGTCCGAAGAAAGCACTGGTTGTCGCGGGTTGGGGCGGCGGCGGTTATGTGCCGGGCACCGGCGGGCTGTTCGATGCCATGCTGACGGCGGCGGGGGCGCGCAATGTGGTGCGCGGAACGTTCGCCTATTACGATGTGGAGTCGCTGATTGATGCCAATCCCGATGCGCTGGTCTATGGCGACACCTATCGCGGTACTGCCAGCTTGCGATCAGACCAGAACCTGCACCCGGCACTGCTGAAGCGTTATGCGAACCGGCGCGTCAGTTACGCTTCGCTCTATGGTTGCGGCGTGCCCGAAAGCGGGCGCGTGACAAAATCGTTGCAGGATGCGCTGCTGAAGGTGCAGCAATGAAATTGAACCTTTCGCTGTTGGCGCTGATTGTGCTGGCCTTTGCCGCTTCGCTGCTGGCGGGGCGGATATGGCTGCCGCCCGCCTCGCTGCTGTCGCCGCATGACAGCCTGGCGGGGCTAATCATCTTCGACGTGCGCCTGCCGCGCACGGTGCTGGCGCTGATTGTCGGCGCTGTGCTGGGTCTTTCGGGCGCAGTGCTGCAGGGCTTTACCCGCAATCCGCTGGCAGAGCCGGCGCTGCTGGGCGTGTCCAGCGGCGCGGCGCTGGGCGCGGTTATCGCCATCTATTTTGGGCTTGCGGCCCTGTCGCCCATCACCGGTCCCTTGATGGGCATGGTGGGCGCAGTGGCGGCGTGTGCACTGACATTCGCACTGGGCCGGGGCGGCACCGTGGCGCTGGTGCTGGCGGGCGCGGCGGTTTCCAGCCTGACGGCCGCGGGCATCGCACTCGCCTTGAATTTCGCGCCCAATCCCTATGCCGCCTATGAAATCATGACCTGGATCATGGGTTCGCTGGCGGACAAGAGCTGGACGCAGGTTGTGCTGGTCGCGCCATTCGCCGCGATTGGCTGCCTGTTGCTGGCGATGACGGGCCGGGCGCTGGACGCGCTGAGCCTGGGCGAGGCGCAGGCGCAAAGCCTGGGCGTGAATCTGACCCGGCTGGCGGCGCTGGTGGTGGCGGGCACGGCCTTCAGCGTGGGCGCGATCACCTCGGTCACCGGCGCCATTGGCTTTATCGGCCTTGTGGCGCCGCATCTGGTGCGGCCATTTGTGGGTTATGCGCCGCGCCGGGTGCTGTTGCCCGCGACATTGGCCGGGGCGCTGCTGCTGCTGTGCGCCGACATCGCCGCGCGGCTGGTGCACACCAACCCGGAACTGCGGCTGGGTGTCTTCACCAGCCTGCTCGGCACGCCCTTCTTCTTCTGGCTGGTGGTGCGCATCCGCAGGATCGCGCCATGACCGTGCTGGCGGCGGAAAACATCACGGTATCGCGGGGCGGAAAAACCATCCTGCGCGATATCTCGCTGCAGGCCCATGCCGGCGAGTTCATCGCCGTGGTCGGTCCCAATGGCGCGGGCAAGTCCACCCTGCTGAAAGTGATGGCAGGATTGCTCAAGCCCGATGCGGGCAGGGTGATGCTGGATTCAGATACGCTCGCGTCCCTGTCGACCAGGCAGCTTGCGGCGCGCCGGGCTTACCTGCCGCAGAACCCGTTGCTGGAATGGCCCATCTCGGTGGAGCGATTGGTGGCTTTGGGCCTGACACCAAAGCTGCCCGCGACGGGCGGATTGCCGGAAAGTTACGCGCCCGCCATCACCCGCGCGCTGGAACAATGCGATCTGATCGACAAACGCGATCAGACGGCCACCACCCTGTCCGGCGGTGAGTTCGCGCGCGCCATGCTGGCACGCGCCATCGTGTCTTCGCCGCAGATTTTGATCGTGGACGAGCCCATCACAGGTCTTGATCCGCGCCATGCCATGCAGTCGATGACATTGCTGCAATCCTTTGCGCGAAACGGCACCTTGGTGATCGCCTCGCTGCATGATCTGACCCTGGCGGTGCGCCACACATCCCGCGTCATTGTTGTTGTGGATGGAGGGGTGATCGCGGACACAGATTCACTCACAGAGGAACTTGTCCACAGGGCGTTCGGCGTTGCCTGCCATTTGACCGGGCAGGGGGATTCGCGGGCATTCACACTTCTGTCCCCAAGCGAAAAATGACGTCTGTGTGAAAGTTTTCCGGCTTGACGGATTCCGCGAATAGGCCCCTAGATGTAGTCGTTCATGGTTACTCGAATGCTCTAGATAGGGGATTCAAGGGAACTTCGGGACGGTCTGGTGGGACTGAAACCGAGGCTGCCCCCGCAACTGTAAACGGCTGATTTTCCGGCATTTGGCCACTGGGGAACTCCCTGGGAAGGCCGCCGGAAAGAGAGCCGCGAGCCAGGAGACCTGCCGTGAACAGGTTTTGACTTATGGGGCGGGGCGTCCCAGGGGGCTGTAAGGCGCGGCATTAGGTTGCGCCAATGGTCTTCTGTCCCCTGCACGGCAACAGGGAACGAAGCGATGTCGGCACTCGGTAAACACGTTCTGGAAGGCGATTTCGATACGGACGGCCAAGTGGTCGTTCAGACGCCGCAGGAACGCGTGCTGGAGCGCTCGGTCGTCGTCACCCGCACCATCGAG
>CANBZE010000067.1 GCA_947373775.1 Alphaproteobacteria bacterium | reverse complement strand
CGGTATGCTCATGCGCCTCCAGCGCAGGATCGTGCGGCATTACTTGAAGAGACCCAGGTCGATGGCCTTGCCCATCGCCTCATAGCCGGCATCGTTGGGATGCAGCTTGTCGCGCAGGTTGAAGTCGCTGCGGAAGGTGAGGGGATTGGCCGGATCGCCGGTCGGCGTAGCGAAGTCCACCACCCCGTCAAAGGCGCCGCTGGTCCTGATCCAGTTGTTCAGGCCGGTGCGCACTTCTTCGCCCTTGGGCGCGGAATAGCCCGCGCCGCCATACGGCGTCAGCAGCGCGCCATAGACCTTGACGCCATGGGCATGACAGCGGGCGATGAACTGCTTGTCGGCGGCGATCAGGGCTTCTAGGGTCACCGGTTCTTGCGGACCGACCGGCGTGAAGCCGCGGCCGATATCGTTGATGCCTTCCAGCAGGATCACCGCCTTCACGCCGGCTACGCCGAACACGTCGCGGTCCAGCCGCGCCAGCGCGCCCGGACCCGTGCCAGTGCGCAGCAAGCGGTTTCCGCCGATGCCGGCATTGACCACCGACCATTTGCTTTTGGCGGCGGCCAGGCGCTCGGCCAGCCGGTCGGGCCAGCCGCGGAAGGCGTTGTTGGTCGAGGCGGCGCCCTCGGTGATGGAATCGCCGAAGGTCACCACCACGCTGTCGGCGCTGACCGGATCAGTCTCGACCTGCGTCGCCAGCGCGGGCAGGCGCACGATGCGCGCGCCCGGCAGTGCGGCCATGGCGGTGTAATCACCGGGCTGGGCAGCGGCATACTGGAACAGGCTGTGACCGGCGCGCGAAAGCGTGCCGGGGACATGGATGGAGATCAGCAGTTTTTCCAGCGCCTCGGTTTTCAAATCCACGGCGTCGGACAGGATCGGCGCACCAGCGGGCACCACCACGCCGGTCTTGCCGTCGAATGTCACAGCATGATCGCTACCCGGGAGCACCGCGCCATCGGGGCCGGCAGCGCCGACATGCACCGCGCCCAGCACCAGCGCATCGCTGCCGCCTTCATTGCTGATGCGGATGCGCAGGCGTTTGCCCGCCACCGACACGCGTACCAGCTGGCGCATGGTCAGGTTGGAAGGATCGGCATCCAGGGTCACGACGGCCAGGTTGCCGGGATTGTCCAGCAACGGCGCAGTGGGCGGTGGCGCCGGTGGCTGGGCCGGCAGGCTGGCCGACAGCGGCACGGCGGTGGGCGCGGTGACCGGGACGGGCGGGGTGAAGCCCGGCGGCAGGGGGATGGGCACAAAGCCCCAGGTGCCGATCCAGGTCTCGCGCGGCGCCGATTGGGCACCCGAAACGGCCGCCAGAATCAGGCCCGCTGCCAAGGCAAAATGACGAATTCTCATGTCCCACTCCCCATACTTTATTGGTTGGGAGGACTTTCCCTTGGCCCCCAAATCCGCGCAAGCCGCTTAAAGGGCGGGCAGGAGAGGCCAAAATGCATCGCCCACGGACGAAAACCCGGGTTTGGAAGCAAAAAAGTCTGGTTTTTCAGATGCTTCCCGTTGACGGGCGGGAACCTGCCATGACAGGTTATCCCCAGTTGCGGGGGCAAACCCCCGTGGCGTGTCCCTCAAAGGGGCCTGGGGATGATCAAGTCAGAATTGGTTGCGCGGCTTACCGCTCGTTATCCGCACCTGTATCACCGCGATGTTGAACGCATCGTGACGACCGTGCTGGATTCCATCAGCAAGGCGCTGGCTGACGGCCATCGCGTGGAACTTCGCGGTTTCGGCGCCTTCAGCGTGAAGGTTCGTCCCAGCCGCATGGGCCGCAATCCGCGCACCGGTGAACCGGTTTCGGTTGGCCAGAAGCGCGCGCCTTTCTTCCGCACCGGCAAGGAATTGCGCGAGCGCCTGAATGGCGGTACGCCGGAAGCGTGACAGCGAATCCGGTCTTCGTAGCACTAGACACCACCGATCCCGACTATGCCCGCCAGTTGGCGGAGCGTGTGCGTGGCTCTGTCGGCGGCCTGAAGCTGGGGCTGGAGTTCTTCAACGCCCATGGACCGGACGGGGTGCGCCCGTTCCTGGAGATGGGCATGCTGGTCTTCCTGGACCTGAAATACCACGACATTCCCAACACCGTGGCGGGCGCGGCCCGCGCCGCCGCAGCGCTGGGCGTTTCCATATTGAATGTTCATGCTCAGGGCGGGGCGGCGATGATGCGCGCCGCGCTGGATGCGGTGAAGTCGGTTTCGCCCTCCACCCAGCTGATCGCCGTCACCATGCTGACCAGCCTGTCGGATGAAGACCTGCCCAGCGTTGGCCTGACGCCGCCGGTGGGTGATCAGGTGTTGCGCCTGGCGTCGCTGACCCAGCAATGCGGGCTGGATGGCGTGGTGTGTTCGGCGCATGAGATCGCGCGGCTGCGCAAAGAGCTGGGACCGGACTTCTCGTTGGTGGTGCCGGGTATCCGCCCCGCCGGCAGCGATGTCGGTGACCAGAAGCGAGTCATGGGTCCGGCAGCGGCGATGGCGGCGGGCGCCAGCCGGCTGGTGATCGGCCGGCCCATCACCGGGGCGGCGGACCCGGCCCAGGCGGCCCGGAACATTGCCGAAAGCTTGGGCATTTCAGCGGCTTAACCGCGTTTGCTTGATTTTGTGGTCTGCCAAGCCCATACAGCCGGAACCATGCCCACTTCTCCAATCATTGGGGTCAAAATCTGCGGCCTGACGAGCCCCGACGCCATTGATGCGGCGGTGCGTGCCGGCGCGGCTTATGGCGGGCTGGTGTTCCACCCCAAGTCGCCGCGCACCGTCGCGCTGGACCAGGCGCGCGTGCTGGCGGATGCGATGCGCGGGCGTCTCAAGATCGTGGCGCTGATCACTGACATGGACGATGCCGGGATCGAAGCAGTGATCGCGGCGGTGAAACCCGACTTTTTGCAACTGCATGGCAGCGAAAGCGCCCGCCGTACCGCCTATATCCGCGGCAAGTTCGGTGTGCCGGTAATCAAGGCGCTGCCGGTGGCCGATGTTTCCGACCTCGCAGCGGCGGCGGAATATGAATCCACCGCTGATATGCTGATGTTCGATGCCCGGCCGCCCAAAGGTGCCAGCCGTCCCGGCGGCCATGGTGCGGCATTCGACTGGAAGATTTTGGCGGGCCGCAACTTCTCCAAGCCGTGGTTCCTCGCCGGCGGCCTGGATCCCGACAATGTCGTCCGCGCCATTGAACTCTCGGGTGCGCAGATGGTGGATGTCTCTTCCGGTGTGGAAAGTGCGCCGGGTGTGAAAGATGCTGGCCGCATCGCCGATTTCGTCAACGCTACAAACTTGGTGCGCGCGTGAACCAGATTCCCAATTCCCTGCGCGCTGGTCCCGACGCCTCCGGTCATTTCGGCGCCTATGGCGGACGCTTTGTCGCCGAGACCCTGATGCCGTTGGTGCTGGCGCTGGAACAGGCGTACGAGGCGGCGAAAAAGGATCCGGCTTTTCACGCCGAACTGTCGGGGCTGCTGACCCATTATGTCGGCCGCGAAAGCCCGCTCTATTTCGCCGAGCGGCTGACCGCGCATCTGGGCGGGCCGAAGATTTACCTCAAGCGCGAGGACCTCAACCACACCGGCGCGCACAAGATCAACAATTGCCTAGGCCAGATTTTGCTGGCCCGCCGCATGGGCAAGACCCGCATCATTGCCGAGACCGGCGCCGGCCAGCATGGCGTGGCCACCGCTACGGTGGCGGCACGCTTCGGCCTGCCTTGCACCATCTATATGGGCGAGGTCGACATGGAGCGGCAGAAGCCCAACGTCTTCCGAATGCGCCTGCTGGGTGCGGAGGTGAAAGGCGTGTCATCGGGTTCGCGCACCTTGAAGGACGCCACCAACGAGGCGCTGCGCGACTGGGTCGCCAATGTCCACGACACCTTCTACATCATCGGTTCGGTGGTGGGTCCGCATCCCTATCCCGCCATGGTGCGCGATTTCCAGACCGTGATCGGCAATGAGACGCGCGCCCAGATGATGGACCGCGAAAAGCGCCTGCCGGATTTGCTCGTGGCCTGTGTCGGCGGCGGCTCCAATGCGGCGGGCATGTTCCATCCCTTTGCCGACGACGCCAGTGTGGAAATCCATGGCGTGGAAGCGGCGGGCGACGGTGTGGACACGCCGCGCCATGCCGCCACCCTGTCCAAGGGCTCGCCCGGCGTGCTGCATGGCGCGCGCTCTTATCTGTTGCAGGATTCGGATGGCCAGATCATCGAGGCCCACTCCATCTCGGCCGGGCTGGACTATCCGGGTGTCGGTCCCGAGCATAGCTGGTTCAAGGACATTGGCCGGGTGAAATATTATTCGATCACTGACAGGGAAGCGCTGGACGGTTTCATGCTGCTGTCCAAGCTGGAAGGCATCATCCCGGCGCTGGAATCGGCCCATGCCATCGCCCACACCTGCAAAGTGGCGGGGCAGATGAAAAAGGACCAGATCATCGCCGTCTGCCTGTCTGGCCGCGGCGACAAGGACATCTTCTCGGTGGCCGAAAAGCTGGGAGAAAAACTGTGAGCCGTCTCTCTGCCAGGTTCGCCGCCCTGAAAAAGGAAGGCCGCACCGCCTTCGTACCCTTCATCACCGCCGGTGATCCCGATATGGAAACCAGCTTTGCCATCCTCCAGAAGCTGCCCTCCTGCGGCGCCGACATCATCGAGCTGGGCATGCCTTTCACCGATCCCATGGCCGATGGTCCGGCGGTGCAGGCATCGTCCGTGCGCGCGCTGAAGTCCGGCGCCACCATGGCCAAGGTGCTCAAGATGGTCGAGAAGTTCCGCAAGACCGACAAGGCCACACCGATCGTGCTGATGGGCTATTACAATCCCATCCATGCCCATGGCACGGCGCGCTTCGCCAAGGATGTGGCAGCGGCCGGGGTCGATGGATTGATCGTGGTGGACCTGCCGATCGAGGAAGACGAGGTGCTGCGTATACCCGCCAAGGCGCAGGGCGTGGACCTGATCCGCTTTGTTACCCCGACCACCGATGACGTGCGGTTGAAGCGTATTGTCGCCGACGCATCGGGCTATCTTTATTATGTTTCGGTCGCCGGCGTGACCGGCACCAAGTCGGTGCCCGAGGACGAGGTGCGCGCCGCCATGGCGCGGGTGCGCGCCGTCACCGATCTGCCTTGCACGGTGGGTTTCGGCATCCGAACCCCCGAGCAGGCCGCCGCCATCGCGCTGCTGGCCGACGGGGTGGTGGTGGGCTCGGCCATTGTCGGCCAGGTTGCCGCAAATCTTAACGCCGGCAAGGACAAGGTTATCGCCGAAGTTCTGGAACTGACCCGCACTTTGGCCGGTTCCACCCACACTGCCCGTCATGGTAAGGTGCCGGCATGAACTGGATCACCAATATCGTTCGCCCCCGTATCAAGGGGCTGATGGGCAAGGATCGCGGCGACACGCCGGAGAATCTTTGGAAGAAGTGCCCGTCCTGCGGTGAGATGGTTTTTCACCGCGACCTGGTGACCAATCTCAACGTCTGCCCCAATTGTGGCCATCACATGCGCATCGGCCCGGCCGAGCGTTTTGCCTATACCTTCGACGCCGGCAGCTTCACCGAGTTGGTGCCGCCGACCGTGCCGGCCGATCCGCTGCGTTTCCGCGGCGAGAAGAAGTATGTCGACGAGATCAAGGGCGCCCGCACCAAGACCGGCCGCCCCGAAGCCTTTACCGCCGCGCGCGGCACCATCGACGGCTTGCCGGTGATGATCGGGGTGCAGCCCTTCGACTTTATGGGCGGCAGCCTGGGCATGGGCGTGGGCGAGGCGCTGGTGGAATCGCTGCAGGCGGCGGCCAAGGAAAAACGTCCCTATGTCCTGTTCGTCGCTTCGGGCGGCGCGCGCATGCAGGAAGGCATCCTGTCCCTGATGCAGATGCCGCGCGCCACCATCTGCGTGGACATGCTGCGCGAGGCGGGGCTGCCTTACGTCGTCGTGCTGACCGATCCTACCTTTGGCGGTGTCAGCGCCTCCTATGCCATGCTGGGTGACGTGCAGATCGCAGAGCCCGGCGCGCAGATCGGTTTTACCGGCGCGCGGGTGATCGCCCAGACCATCCGCGAGAAGCTGCCGGAAGGCTTCCAGCGCGCCGAATACCTGCTCGAACACGGCATGCTGGACATGGTCACCCACCGCAAGGAGCTGCGCGCGACCCTGTCGCGGCTGCTGCACCTGTTGATGAAAGAGGGCAAGCCGCGCAGCAAGGTTCTCAACATGCCCGCTCGTAATGGAAGTGGGCGCAACGGTAACGGCAGCGCTGCCGCGACTCCGTAATGCTGTCCGAAACGACCCGTAGCGATACGGTGCTGCGGCGCCTGTTGTCCCTGCATCCCAAAAAAATCGACCTGGCGCTGGACCGTATCCTGCGGCTGTTGGGCAACCTGGGCAATCCGCATTTGCGCCTGCCGCCGGTGATCCATGTCGCGGGCACCAACGGCAAGGGATCGGCCTGCGCCTTCATGCGTGCCATGCTGGAAGCACAGGGGCTGAAGGTTCACACCCATACCTCGCCGCACTTGGTGCGATTCCATGAACGCATCCGCATCGCTGGCAAGCTGATTTCGGAAGAGGCGCTGGTGTCGCTGCTGGAGGAGGTCGAGCAGGTCAATGCCGGGCGCGAGATCACCTTCTTCGAAATCACCGCCGCCGCCATGTTCCTGGCCTTTGCCCGTCATGCCGCCGACGTCACCATTCTGGAAGTCGGGCTGGGCGGCACCTTTGATGCCACCAATGTGGTGCTGCATCCGGCCATGACGGTGATTCAGCCAGTGGGCCTGGATCACAAGGAATTCCTGGGTGACGATCTGGGCGGCATCGCGGCCGAGAAAGCCGGTATCATCAAGAAGGGTGCGCCGCTGGTGCTGGGACCGCAAAGCGAAATCGCCCGCGAAGTCATCTTGCGCCAGGCCGACCGGCTGGGCGTGCCGGTCTATGAGTTCGGCCAGGATTTCGTCAGCCGTCCCGAACATGGCCGCATGGTCTATGAGGACCAGCAGGGCTTGCTGGACCTGCCGCTGCCCAAACTGGTGGGCCGTCACCAGATCGAGAATGCCGGTGTAGCCATCGCTGCCCTGCGTCATGCAGGATTGGGGTGGGGCACGGATGCGGGCATCGAGCGCGGCCTGTCGACCGTGGAATGGCCGGCGCGGCTGCAACGCCTGCACAAGGGTCCGCTGGTGGAAACCGCGCCGCGCGGCGCCGAGGTCTGGCTGGACGGCGGCCACAATCCGCATGGCGCCGAAGCGGTATCGCGCGCCGTGGCCGACATGGAGGAATATGGCGAGCGGCCGCTTTATCTCATCTGCGGCATGCTGGCGAACAAGGATGCGCTGGGTTACCTGCGCAGTTTCGACGGCCTGGCGCGGCATGTGGTGACGGTGGCCATTCCCGGCGAGGAGGCCAGCATGGGCGCCGGCGCGCTGTATGACGTGGCGCGACGCGCCGGTCTGGATAGCGCGCCGGCCGAAGACCTGGACGATGCCATGCTGCAGATCCATGCCTGGACGCGGCTGGACGACGAAAGCACGCCACCACGTATCCTGATCTGCGGTTCGCTTTATCTTGCCGGCAAAGTTCTGGCCGAGAACAGCTGAAAAGCAAAAGGCTGCCCGGAGGCGGCCTTGAGCATCAATTCCGAAAAGATCAGATCGAGGACTCGATCCATTCCTTGATCTTGGACTTGGGCAGCGCGCCGACCTTGGTCGCGGCGACCTGGCCGCCCGAGAAGATCATCATGGTGGGAATGCCGCGCACGCCATACTTGGTGGGAACATGCGGATTCTCGTCGATGTTCAGCTTGGCAATGGTGACCTTGTCGCCCAGCTCGGCCGACAGTTCGTCCAGCGCAGGCGCAATCATGCGGCAG
>CANBZE010000066.1 GCA_947373775.1 Alphaproteobacteria bacterium | reverse complement strand
GCTGATCGCCGGCGCCAAGTTTCGCGGCGATTTCGAGGAGCGGCTGAAAGCCGTGCTGAACGAAGTCACCGGTGCCAATGGCGAGATCATCCTGTTCATTGACGAGATGCACACATTGGTCGGCGCCGGCAAGGCGGATGGGGCGATGGACGCCTCCAACCTGATCAAGCCGGCCCTCGCGCGCGGCGAGCTGCATTGCGTCGGCGCCACCACCCTGGATGAATACCGCAAGTATGTCGAGAAGGACGCCGCCCTGGCGCGGCGCTTCCAAGCCGTGTTCGTGGGCGAGCCCACCGTGGAAGACACCATCTCCATCCTGCGCGGGTTGAAGGAGAAGTACGAGCTCCATCACGGCGTGCGCATCACCGACAGCGCCATCGTGGCGGCGGCGACCTTGTCCAACCGCTACATCACCGACCGTTTCCTGCCCGACAAGGCCATCGACCTGATGGATGAGGCGGGATCGCGCCTGCGCATGCAGATCGATTCCAAGCCGGAAAAGCTGGACGAGCTGGACCGGCGCATCATGCAGCTGAAGATCGAGCGCGAGGCCCTGAAGAAGGAAACCGACAAGGCCAGCCGCGACCGTCTGGAAACGCTGGAAAAGGAACTGGGCGGCCTGGAGGAAGATTCCGCCGCACTCACCGCCAAGTGGCTGGAAGAGAAGAAATCCGTCGCCGATGTCCAGTCGTTGAAGGAAAAGCTGGATGCCGCCCGCCAGGATGTGGAAGTGGCGCAGCGCAAGGGCGACTTCGCCAAGGCGGGTGAACTGACCTATGGCGTGATCCCGGACCTGGAACGCAAGCTGAAGGCGATCGAGGACAACAAGGATGCCGCCCTGTCGGGCGAAGCCGTCACCGCCGAGCACATTGCGGGTGTGGTGTCGCGCTGGACCGGCATCCCGGTGGACAAGATGCTGGAAGGCCAGCGCGAAAAGCTGCTGCACATGGAAGCCGATCTGGGCAACCGGGTGGTCGGTCAGGACGAAGCGGTGCGCGCCATCTCCAACGCGGTGCGCCGCGCCCGCGCCGGGCTGCAGGATCCCAACCGGCCGATCGGCTCCTTCCTGTTCCTGGGTCCGACGGGCGTGGGCAAGACCGAGCTGACCAAGTCGCTGGCCGCCTTCCTGTTCGATGACGACACCGCCATGGTGCGCATCGACATGAGCGAGTTCATGGAAAAGCATGCCGTTGCCCGCCTGATCGGCGCCCCGCCCGGCTATGTCGGCTATGAAGAGGGCGGCGTGCTTACCGAGGCGGTGCGCCGGCGTCCCTATCAGGTGATCCTGTTTGACGAAGTCGAGAAGGCGCACCCGGACGTGTTCAACGTTCTGCTGCAGGTGCTGGATGACGGCAGGCTGACGGATGGCCAGGGCCGCACCGTGGACTTCCGCAACACCGTCATCATCCTGACCTCCAACCTGGGCACCGAATTCCTGGGCACCGAGGGCGACCAGACCCATGCCCGCGCCCAGGTGATGCAAGCGGTGCGTTCGCACTTCCGGCCCGAATTCCTCAACCGGCTGGACGAGATCATCCTGTTCCACCGCCTGACGCGGGCCAACATGGACAAGATCGTCGACATCCAGATCGGCCGCCTGGACAAGCTGCTGGCGGATCGCAAGATCGCCATCACCCTGGATGACAAGGCGCGGCACTGGCTGGGCAATGCCGGCTACGATCCGGTCTATGGCGCACGGCCCCTGAAGCGGGTGATCCAGCGCCGATTGCAGGACCCGCTGGCCCATCTGTTGCTGGAAGGCAAGATCACCGACGGTGCCAACGTCACGGTCAGCGCCTCCAAGACTGGTCTGACCGTCGATGGCAAGGAGTTCTCGGCGGGTGCCGACGAACTGAGCGATGTCCCGCCCGCAGGAACGGCTCTCAACTAGCCACCTGTCATGGCCCACCAAGTGTGGGCCATCCAGGTGGGAGAACTCTTTGTCGCCAGGTAAATCTCCGCTTCTATTGATGAAGTCGAAGCGGCATCATCTGGGTGGCCCGTTCATACGCTGCCGCTATGAACTTGCGGGCCATGACAGTTGGGGGTTGAAAGTGGGTGGCGAAATTGCATTCGACGATTTTCTGAAAGTGGATATCCGCGCCGGCACCATCGTGGCGGCGGAGCCGTTTCCGGAAGCCCGCAAGCCCGCCTTCAAGCTGACCATCGATTTCGGCGCCGAGATCGGGGTCAAGAAGTCTTCGGCCCAGATCACCAGGCATTATGCGCCGGACGCGCTGGTCGGAAAACAGGTGATCGCCGTGGTGAATTTCCCGCCGCGCCAGATCGGCCCCTTCATGTCGCAGGTGCTGACCTTGGGCGTGCCGGACGAGAATGGCGAAGTGGTGCTGCTGCATCCCAGCCTGGCCGCGCCCAATGGCGGGCGGATGTTCTGACGTGCTGAACCCCGAACAATTCAAAGACCGGGAATTTTGGCGGACGCGCGCGCCCGGACTGCATATCGGCGAAGACCGCATCTTCCGCGAGGCCAAAGCCTTCCGCCCCAGCAATGAACAGGCTGCCGACCTCAGCGCCCGCATCAAGGACGAGGGCTATTTCCAGATCGCCCATGATACGGGGCTGGACCTGAAACTGATGGCCGATACCGTGCGCGGGCTTTCCGCAGACGGCATCTCGCCGGTCTTTGCCTTCCTGTTCGACGAATTCTGGGCGCCGTTCCATGCCCTGGACGCGCTTTATGGCAGCATTTTGGGCGGCTACGGCATGCTGCCGCATTGCTGGGTGTGGAATGTCGATCCGCAGAAAGGCGATGCGGGCTGGAATCCGCATCGCGACATGGGTCATGTCTCGCTGCGCCCCGACGGCTCGCCCATCGCCATCACCACCTGGATTCCGCTGTCCGAGGCCAATCCGCTGAACAGCTGCATGTACATGGTGCCGGCCCATGCCGATCCGGTCTATGGCACACCGCGCGACAAGGAGATGCTGTTCGAGTTGCCCTCCATTCGCGCGCTGCCGGTCCAGCCGGGCGAAATCCTGGTGTGGAACCAGGCGGTGTTGCACTGGGGCAGCCGTTCCTCGCCGCGCGCCGAGCAATCGCGCGTCAGCATGGCATTCGAATTCCAGCGCAGCGACAGCCCGGCTTTCGCCCAGCCGATCATCCCGCCGGGCCGGCCGCTATCGTTCGAAGATCGATTGAAGCTGATCGCCCGCCAGCTGCTGCAGTACCGGCACATGTACAAGCTGGATGGAACGATCGAGAAGCTGGCGCTGGAACTGGCCGGCTAGACTTCCTTGGTGATTATGTCGAAGCGCTTGAGCTCGGCATTGCCGAAAGCGGTGCTGATCGCCGCGTCGGTGGCGTCGCGGCCGCGCGCGATCAACAGGCGGCCGATGCGGGGATGACTATGGCGGGCGTCCATGGTGTGCCACGTGCCGCCCAGGTAAGCCTCGAACCAGCCGCTGAAATCCATTGGCGATGTGTCGGGCGGCACGCCGATATCGCCCAGATAGCCGGTGCAATAGCGCGCCGGGATGTTCATGCAGCGGCACAGGGTGATGGCCAGGTGGGCATAATCGCGGCACACGCCGATACGCTCTTGATGGCCTTCGAACGCCGTGCGGTCGGCGCGGGCGTGCTGATAGCCGAACGTGATACGCTTGTGGCTGTAGTCGAGGATCGCCTTGAGCAGCGGCCAGCCGCGCTTGATCTTGCCGAATTTCTTCCAGGCCAGGGTCGCCAGCTTGTCGGTGTCGCAGTAACGGCTGCCCAGCAGATACACGATGACATCATCGGGCAGATCATCGACTTCCGCCTGATGCGCCTTGACGGGCATCACATCCGGCTTGCCACTGTCGCGGATGACAAAGCGGTTGGAGAATTTCAGATCGCCCTTGAGCGCGACCAGCCGGGTGCAGATGTTGCCGAACGAGTCGATATAGGTGCGAAACGGCACCGGCGGATCAAATCGAAGTTTTTCAGGGGTTTTCAGCCGCTTGCGCAGTTCGGGGCGCAAATGCACCTGCAAAAGCATGGGCGTGGGGGCTTTGAAGCGAAACGCAATGTCATAACCGCCTTGAATCAACACGCGCCGCGTCCCCCTGTGGGAAGCATAACGGCGCGGTGCGGCTAAAGTTCCCTGCTTGACCCGCGCTTACTTGACTCTCGCCTGGCGCAGATCAGTGGCGCTGTCGGCCACCTTGGCTTCCAGCCTGGTGGTGGCGACCAGGTTGTCGATCTCAAGCCGTTTTTCCTGGAACAGGCGCAGCAGCCTGCCGATCAACAGACGGCCCTGCGCCATCTTCACCGTCAGCGGATTGACCTGGACCTTGTTGACCAGGATTTCGTAATGCAGATGCGGGCCCGTCGCCATGCCGCTCATGCCGCTATAGGCGAACACCTGGCCCTGGCGCACGCGTGCGCCCTGGCGCATGCCCGGCGCGAAGCGCGACAGGTGGCCATAATCGGTGGCGTAGCCGTTGCCATGGTTGATCTTGACGAAATTGCCATAGCCGTTGGCGCGGCCCATGAACTGGATGGTGCCGCCGCCCGCAGCCATGACCGGGGTGCCGGTGGGCACGGCAAAGTCCACGCCCTTGTGCATGCGGGTGTAGCCCAGAATGGGATGGAAGCGCGAGCCGAAGCCGGACGAGATGCGCGCGCCGTCCACCGGTGTCTTCATCAGCAGACCCTTGGCGCTTTCGCCCTTCTGGTCGAAATATTCCGAAGGCTCGTTGGGATCGGCCTGGAAGCGGTACATCGGGATCTGCTTGCCGCCCAAGGTCATCATCGCATAACTGATGGAGCCGAATTTCGCCGGCTGGCCTTCAGGCGTATAATAATAGTCGTAAAAGACTTCGAAACGGTCGCCCGGATGCAAGTCGCGCTGAAAGTCGACCTTGTAGGAGAACATCCGGATCATGTCGATCACGACATCGGTGGGGATGCCCGCCTGTGTCGCCGCCAGGTACAGGCTGGAATCGATTGTGCCGCCGGCCCGGTGGCGATGCACCTGCAGCACCTTGGTTTCCAGGTCCGCCGTATAGCCGCCCTCTGTGGTGCGGGTGACGGTGATTTCCTTGTCGATGGTGGGCGAGAAGTGCAGCGACAACAGGCGCGAAATCGCCTGAGAATTTTCCTCGGTGGCGCCGCTATCGTCTTCCTCGGCATCCACCGGCACGACCACCGGCTGGTGATTGACCATCACGGTGGTGGTGCGCGGCGCCGACGGCACGGGCGCCGGGGCATTGCCGCTGGCGTCGATGGTGGCGACCGAATAGGTGAGGTCGAACGACTGGCCGGCCTTCAGGGCGCGGGGATCGAAATTCTTGCCCATCGCGGCGACCACGGCATTGGCGTCCTGTTTGGAGATGCCGACATCCTCCAGCATCCCCGCCAATGTGTCGCCCGCATCCAGGGTGACCGTGCGGTTTTCCACGCCGGGATTGGGATTGGCATTGTCGGAATTGTCGGATGCCTGGTTCGCCGGCTCGCTGGCGCGGATCAATTTCATGAAAAGGGCATAGGGCAGGGACGAACGGCCCGGCGATACCATCGGCCGCGAAACCGGCATCATGCCCACCGCCATCCAGGCCAGGGTCCCCGCCACCAGTGCGGTCAGCGATGTCGAAACCAGCGCCCAGCGGCCATCGGTGGTGGCCAGCGCCGCGCCAGCGCCGTTCAGGCCGTGGCGCAGGGTGTCGGCAATGCTGGTTTTCGCGCGCGGGTTGGCCAAGACAACTCCAGTTTTCCCGCCAAGCGCGAGTCATGGCATATAAGCGTTGTTCGATATGACCGGCAAGGGATTGTTCTCATTGAACTTTAGACACTTTCCAAGTTCCGCCTTGCTGGCTGTGCTGCTGATCACGGCCCCGGGGCCAGCATTCGCCTGGGGCGCACAAGGCCATGAGATCGTCGCCGCGATGGCGCTGCGCGAACTGACACCCACCGCGCGTGGCCAGGTGGCGCATCTGTTGGGTGGCGAGGCCATGATGATCCATGACGCCAATTGGGCGGACGAGGTGCGCGACCAGCGGCGCGACACCGGCGCCTGGCATTATGTGAACATCCCGCTTGCCGCGCCCGGTTACGATCAAAGGCGCGACTGCCCGCGCGGCGATTGCGTGGTAGCGCAGATCGGCAATGATCTTCGCATCTTGAGCGACCGTGGGGCGAATACCATCGCGCGGGCCGAGGCGCTGCGTTTCCTGATCCATTTCGTCGCCGATGTGCACCAGCCGCTGCATGCCGCCGATGACGGCGACCGGGGCGGCAATGATGTGCATGTCAGCCTGGGCCGCGAGCGCGCCAGCCTGCACAAAGTGTGGGACGCCGATGTGGTGCAGGCTTTGGGATATGACACAGGTGTGATCGCCGCCGATCTGGAACGTGGTGTGACCCCGGTACAGCGCAAGGCCTGGTCCGCCGGAACGCCTGCTGCATGGGCTAATGAATCCCTTGGCGTGGCGCGCGACGAAATCTATCCGCCGGTGGATGGCCGCCGCTTTGTCCGGCTGCCGCGCGATTATGTGTTCCGGGAATCCGCGACTGCGCGCGTGCAACTGGCAAAGGCCGGGTTGCGACTGGCCTGGCTGCTCAACAGCACGTTGCGCCGATCACTCGCTGGACAGGATCATGTTGCGGACGGTGGGGTAGATCTGTGTCTGCCAGCGCGTGCCTGAGAACACGCCGTAATGGCCGACACCGGCCTGGACGTAATGCTTCTTGCGGAACGGCTTGATGCCGCTGCACAGGTCCTGCGCCGCCATGGTCTGGCCCAGGCCGCAGATATCGTCGCGCTCGCCTTCCACCGTCAGCAGCGAGGTCTTGCGGATGGTGCGCGGATCAACCTTGCGGTTGCGCCAGGTATAGATGCCGCGGGCCAGGTGATGCTCCTGGAACACCCGCTGCACCGTCTCCAGATAGAACTCCGCCGGCAGATCGGCGACGGCGAAATCCTCGTCATAGAAGCGCTTGTTGGCGTCGGCCTTGGCCAGTTCGCCCTTCAGGATGTGGCTGAACAGGTCCATGTGGGCGCGCACATGGCGCGACAGGTTCATGTTGATGAAGGCCGACAGTTGGATAAAGCCGGGATAAACGCGCCGGTGGGCGCCGGGAAAGCGGCGCGGGATAGTGGTGATCAGGTTCTTCTCGAACCATTCCAGCGGCTTTTCATTGGCCAGGTGGTTGACCTTGGTGGGATTGACCGAGGTGTCCACGGGACCTGCCATCAGCACCAGGCTCTTGGGCGTGGCACGATGACCGTCCTCGGCCATCAACGCCGTCGTCGCCAGCATGGCGGGGCAGGGCTGGCACACCGCCATGCCATGCGCGCCCGGCCCGATATGCTCGAAGAAGGCGATCAGGTGATCGATATATTCGTCGGTGCCGAAGCGCCCTTCGGTCAGCGGCACGTCGCGGCCGCTTTTCCAGTCGGTGATATAGACGTCGTGGTCCTGGAGCAGGGTCTGGAGGGTGCCGCGCAGCAGGGTGGGAAAGTGACCCGCCATGGGCGCGGCCAGCAGCACCCTGGGCTGGTCCTTGCCGCTCTCCTTGCGGAAATGCAGCAGATTGCCGAACGGCATGTCCAGCGCCACTTCCTCGGTGACCTTCTGGGTCTTGCCCGCCACCATGACCTCGGTCACGTCAAAGGACGGGCGCTCATGGATCATGTGGGCGCGGGAGAAGATTTCGGCACCGGCGCCAATGCTGCGGAGCCAGTAATTGGCGGCCGGACCCAGGACGGTGTCGCTGAGGGCCGCTTTGATCAGGTCGGCGCCCGCACGCAACGGCGCGAGAAAGTCCTGTTGGGCCTGATAGGCGTCGTACAACATCCCGCTCGCAAGCCCCTTGGAATCACCAGGGATTCCGCTCCAGTCCGACGGTAACTGATCCGGGGATGCTGCATTGCAAAATAACC
>CANBZE010000065.1 GCA_947373775.1 Alphaproteobacteria bacterium | reverse complement strand
CAGCTTTGACGCCGCGACCGGGACCTTGGCGTCCTTCGCCACTTTCGCGGTGGGATTCCTGGCGCGGCCGTTCGGCGGGTTGTTCTTCGGTCATTTCGGCGACCGCTGGGGCCGCAAGCCCATGCTGGTGGCGACCCTGCTGCTGGTCCTGCGTCTATGCCAGGGCTTTGGCGCCGGCGCGGAATATGGCGGCGCGGTGGTGATGGCGGTGGAGTTTGCGCCGCCGGGCAAGCGTGGCCTGTATGGCGCTTTTGCGCCCATGGGCACGCAGGTCGGCAGCGCATTGGCCGGGGGCGGCTTCTGGCTGGTCGGCCTCATGGCCAAGGATTCGATGTTGAGCTGGGGTTGGCGCATCCCCTTTCTGGTGTCCTTCGTGCTGCTGGCGCTTGGCGTCTATATCCGCGCCAAGGTCAGCGAGACGCCGGTGTTCCAGGCGGCAAAGGCGCGTCATCCCCCGCTGAAGTTGCCCGCGTTTGAGGCTGTGCGGCGCAGCCCGCGCAACTTCCTGGTGGTTGTGGGTGCGCGGCTGGCGGAAAACGCGCTGGGCTATCTCTATCCGGTGTTCGGCGTCAGCTACCTGATCAACAACCTGCATGTGCCGCGCAATGTGCCGATCATGGGCACCATCGCGGGCAGCATCGCGTTGGTCATCGGAGCGCTGGGCTTTGCGCACTTGTCGGATCGCATCGGACGCCGCCCGGTCTATATCTTCGGGGCGCTGTTCTCGGCGGCCTGCGCCTTTCCCTTTTTTCTGGTGGCCCAGACCGGCAATCACGGGTTGATCATACTGGCCTTCGTCATCGAGATGGGAATCGGCAGCGCCGCCATGTTCGGGCCCCAGGCGGTCTATTTCGCCGAA
The DNA here is from genome assembly GCA_947373775.1 of Alphaproteobacteria bacterium. The sequence continues at coordinate 7,050 of CANBZE010000065.1, read as the reverse complement.
CTGTTCGGGCCACGCCTGCGCTATTCCGGCTTTGCCTTCGCCCGCGAGCTGGGCTCCATCATCGCCGGCGGTCCGGCGCCGCTGATCGCGGGCCTGCTGGTGGCGTGGCAATCCGGCGCGCCCTGGGGCGTGTGCGTTTATATCGTGACGATCTCGCTGGTCACCGCCTTCGCGGTGTGGTGCGGGCCGGAGACGTATCGCAGCGACATCCACCAGGATGACGTGCAGGACCGCTAGCCGTCCTGTTCGATCTTCTTCCACAGTGCCCGGATCATGTCCTTCATCTGCACCGCCTCGGCCCAGCGGTCCGACAGTTCATAGCCATCGGCGCCGGTGATGGCATAGGGCGGCGGCCCGAACTCGCACAGAAAGGTGAAGGTCTCATCCGGCCCGGCGCGCTTCTTCCACGAGCGGATGCCGTATTCCCACCAGCCCATGAACAGGTCCAGCCAGTCTTTATGTTGCGGGAAGTTGAATTGCACCTGGATCTGCTCGCGGCTGGCGACGCGGCCGTGCAGGCCCCAGCTATTGTCCAGGATGCGGTGGATCATGGCGTGGTTCTCAGGCGCAATGGGCCAGGCGAATTCGCGCCCCACCAGGTAATGCGACAGGTCGGCGGTGAAACGCAGGTCGGGAAAACGGTCCAGCAGGTGCAGGGTAAAGAACAGGTCCGTCGTCATGCGGTCGCGGTGGGTTTCGATATGCAGTTCCACACCGGCATCCGCCGCCAGCTTGCGCCAGCCATCGATATAGGGAACGCAGTCCTCAACGCGATAGGGCCGCACGTCCGCCTGCAGGTTCAGGTGATCGGCGCCCAGTTCCTTCACCAGCGCCAGCACCGGCTTCAGGTCGTCCACGCTTTGGGGATAGCACTGCGCCTGCCAGGTCATGCCGTGGCTGCGCAGGAAGCCGGTGACCTCGCGCGCGAAGGGCGGATCGATGAAGCGCACGCCGCAGCCGTCAAAGCCGGCATCCCGGATCATGGAAAGCTTTTCCGGCAGTGGCCATTCCTGGCCGTCGGGACGGCGCCGTTCCATCGCCCATAGCGATTGATAGACCAGCAGTTTCTGCGCCATGTCCCGCCCCTTTTGCCGCGATGCTAGCGGCGGGCGAGGCGGGACGCCAGTTACTTCAGATTGCCGGACAGGTTGACGAAAGTGGTGCTGAGCTGGGTGCCGACCGCCGTCACGCCGGTAATGATCACCACGGCGATCAGGGCGGCGATCAGGCCATATTCAATGGCCGTAGCGCCCGCATTGTTCTTCAGGAAGTTCGAAATCATGGTCTTCATAATAAGCCCCGGGTTGAAATCGGTGCGAGGCTAGCGGGCAGAGTTTGCCCTCGTGTTTCCGCAATCCCTAAAAATCGGACATTTCGCGGTTTGATTCCAGTTTGAAGAAATCTTGCGCGGTCAGAACATCCGGGGGGCACACTGCCGCCCATCCAATGCCGATTGCGCCACCGCCAATGTCGCCGCCAACGTGTTGGCGCCGTCGCGCACGGAAACCATAGCGGGATCACCCAGCCTTATCACGCGCTGGAAATGCTCCAGCTGCGCGATATAGGGGTCGTGATAGGGCACATCGATATCGGTCACGGCGATCGGCCGGTCCCACCCGATATCGCCGGGAATTTTAGCGCCCCACTGGCGCAATACCGGCATCTCCAGGCTGCCTGCGGTGCCGATCAGGCGATAGGCGCTTTGCCCGGTGAAGGCGAAATTGGGATTTTCCAGTGTGCCCTGTTCGATGGTCCAGGGCGAAAAACCGGCATCGGTGCAGATCAGGGTGCCCAGGCAGCCATTCTCGAACGCGAAGCTGGCGGCGGCGCTGTCTTCCACGGCAAAGCCGCGCCGGGCATTGCTGGTGATGCCGGTGATGGCGGCGATCTCGCCGCACAAATGGCGCAGCATGTCGATCTCGTGAATGGCGTTGATCAGCAGTGGCCCGCCGCCCGCTTGTGTCCGCCAGGCGGTGTCGAAATAGGGATCGGGCTTGCGCGTCGCCCACACCACAGAAGCGGCGACCAGATCGCCCAGCGCGCCGCTTGTGATGCGCCGCTTGGCGTCCTGGATCGCGGCGAGATAGCGGCGGTGATGACCCACCAGCGTTTTCACGCCGCTGTCATCTACGGCCCGAACCAGTTCGGCGGCTTCATCCAATGTTGCCGTTACCGGCTTTTCGACCAGGAAGTGGATGCCGCGTTCGCAAGCCATTTTGCCCTGGCCGGCATGCAGGGCGTTGGGCGTGGCCAGGATGACGGCTTCGGGCCGCACGCGGTCCAGCATCTCTGTGGTGTCGGTGAACCAGGCCGCGCCGTCCAGGTTGAAAGTGCCGGGGTCCGCCACCGGATCGGCCACCGCGACTAGTTCGCCGGCATGGGGCGCGGCCAGGATGGTCTGGATATGCCGCTTGCCGATCAGGCCGGCGCCCAGCACGGCGATGCGCAATGGTGTCATGTTCCCCCACAAATGGCCCGCGCCGCCGCCAGCAGCCGGCGCGCATGGGCGGCGGGATCATGGCCCGGCGGCATCGGCACTTCCAGGCTGGCGACGCAGCCGGCGGGCATGGCATCCAGCAGGTCGCGCAGCGGCAGTTCGCCTTCGCCCGGCGGCAAGCGGCTGGTGCGCGCTTCTGCAATAAGCGCGCCCTGCCCCACCGGCGCGGCGGCGGGCGCATCGCACAGCTGGACATAGTTCAGCAATGCCGGACCGGCGGCGTCGATGTCTTCCGCGGTATCGCCCGCCCGCGCCCAATGCAGTGCATCCACCAGCACGCGCAAATTGGGCTGGGCCGCCGCGTTCACGACATCAAGCGCCGCCTTCAGGGATTTGACGCCGGAAAACACCATATATTCCAGGTCCAGGATCAATCCGAATGGTGCCGCCAGTTGCGCGATCTCCGCCAGCAATTCGGCGGCGCGGGCATGATGGTTTGTGTCGCACACCAGCTTCATGCGTGATGCACCCAGATGTGCCGCCGCTTCCATCAGGGGCAGGCAATCGCGCGGTCGGGTTTGGTCGTTGATGCGGATGATCTCCACGTCCCAGACGGCGAGGCCCATATCGCGCAGTATCGGCGGCAAGGTGCGGGCCAATACCGCCAGTTCGCCGCTATTGTAAGTGCGATCCGTCGGCGTGGCGGGCGCCAGACGCAAATCCACCAGGTCAAACCCGGCTTCGCCCGCGATGCGCACAAGGTCCACCGGCGGCGATTCGATCAGGCTGAGATGGGCGAGGGAGAACAGGCGGCTCATGCGCCGACAGATTTCTCGTACCAGATCTCGAATTTCTTGTTGGTGATGAACAGCACGGTGACGTCTTCGGTCTGGGTCGCGCCATGCTCCATCCGCATGCCTTGCGGAAACCAGATGAAATTGCCCGGCGCGAAATTGCCCTTGTGGGTGACCAATGTGCCTTCCAGCACGAACATGCCATGGGCGCAGGGATGGGTGTGCCAGGCGTTCATGAAGCCGGCCGGGTATTTCACCATCCGCACCGTGACGCCGGTATCGGGGTCTTCCAGGAAGGCCTTGGCGAACAGCGCCTTGCCCAGCACGGGCACAAAGCGCTCCTCCCACGGCATGGCGGTGGAATCGAAGACCTGCAATTCGTATTCGGACATGGCGCGCTCCCGAAAAAAATGGACCTCAGGTCAGGCTTTGGCCCACTTCCCGGTCTTGATATCGAACTTCACTTTTCCGGCGGCCCGCATCCGCATCAGCAGGTCCTGCAGGGCGTCGGTGCTCTTGTTGCTGGGATCGACCCGCTGCTGCAGCGCATAGAGCGCGTAGGGCTTGTCCAGCGCCGCCAGGACTTCTGTTTCATTCGTCATGATCTGCTTCTTTCAAATGGGATTGGAGCGGGTGATGGGAATCGAACCCACGTATGCAGCTTGGGAAGCTGCCGTTCTACCATTGAACTACACCCGCACCTGACGGTGCTATGTAACATAGAAGAGCAGCGTTTTCGCCGGCCCCTCGCTCAAGCTCGGGGCGTTCGTCGTTCGAAATGATCCGCTGGATCATTTCGTCCGGCTTTGCCGGACCTCTCCGAACCCCGCGCCCGGAGGGCGGTTATATAGTGTCGTTGACGGTCTTGGGAAGCAGTCCGGATAGCGGATTTGGTCCGCCTGAACCGTCTAGGGGATGCTTGTCGTCGGCTCTTCGCCGCCGTACCGTCACAAAAAATATCCTGGGAGGCTTTCATGAAATCACCGGTCTTGGCGGCATTGGCTTTCGCGCTGGTGGCCGCGCCCGCGCTGGCGCAGGATGGCGCCTCTTCCAAGGGCGCCACCAACTGGTGGTCCCAGGCCGGCGGCGAGAGCGGTCCCCAGCGAACCGTGTGGGCAGCGCAGAAGACCCCCGAAACCCCCTATGGCAAGATCAACAAGCCGATCTGGCACATCGCCGACGTGCTGGGCATGCACAAGGGCCAGGCACGCTGGGAACAGAAGGTGCTGCTGAACCGCGACTTTGACGGCCGTTATGTCCAGATGGCGCCGGGCGACAAGACCAAGTGTCTGTTCTACGCCGATGACCGCGCCTGGGGCTGGGTCTATAGCGGCCAGCTGAAAGTCACCATCGACGGGCAGGAGCCCAAGGTGCTGTCCAAGGGCTGGGTCTTCAATGTCGCGCCGCGCCTGTCCTATTGCCTGGAAACGGTGGGAGCTGAGCCGGTCGTGTTCTACCGCACCACGCCGGCCAACCAGGCGCCCTCCTATCCGGAAAATGAAACGCCCACGCCCGTCAAGGGCTGGAAATATGTGAAGTCCAAGATCACCTCCACCGGCGGCTACGACTCGTTCAACATGCCGTTCTTCAATGTCGATGAATATGGCGCCTCCGACCGCAAGGGCGAGCGCTTCCTCTATGACGGCCACACCTCGTCGAACCTGAACATCGGCAACAACATCACCGCGCTGCCGCCCGACACCAGCTGGGGCCATTTCCACGAGAACATGCAGGAAGTCTGGCTGAACGTGTATGGCCAGGTCTGCGCCCTGATCTCGGGCGAGGGCGTGGTGCATGGCCAGTATGGCGATCTGCTCAATGCCAATGAGGAACGCTGGCACCGTGCCACCAGCTGCCCCAATACCGGCCGCAGCATCCGCATGGCGATCACCCCGCGCAGCAAGGAAGGCCAGGTCCACTACTTCCAGACGGACCAGCCGCCCGGCAACTAGCTGTTGGGGCGTTCGCCGCGCAAAACGGTCCACTGGACCGTTTTGTTAGACGCGGCGAACCCGTCCGGTTGCCTCTCCCCGGTTCCGCCTATAAAAGTACGGGCCATATTTGGCCGCGTATTTGTGCGCAGCCTTTGGGGAGAACCGACCATGAAATTCGCGAAAATCGCTGTGGCTTTGGCGCTGGCTTCGACGGCCGCCTCCGCCCAGGTCAACATCGGCGAGCAGAAGCCTGAAGCGTCTCTGCCCTTCAACATGGCGTCGGTGACGACCTTCAATCTGCCCTGGCGCCTGGCGTTCCTGCCCGATGGCCGCATGCTGGTGACCGAGAAGGTCGGTCCCATCTGGCTGGTCACGCCGCAAGGCATGAAGCGTCCGGTGCTGAATTATCCCGCCGCGCTGTATGGCGGCCAGGGCGGCATGCTGGGCATCTATGTCTCGCCCCACTACGCCACCGACAATACCGTTTATCTGACCTATTCCGAGCCGGGCACCATGGGCGGCATCTCGGGCTCCAGCCTGGCGCTGGCCAAGGCCAAGCTGGTGCTGAATGACACCGGCACGCCGGCGACGGCGAGCCTTGAAAATCTGCAGGTGATCTGGCGCGACGGCGCGCGCGGCCGCGGCGGCCAGTTCGGCGCCGCCGTTGCGTTTGCGCCCGATGGCAATTCGCTGTTCCTCACCGTCGGCGATCGCCAGCGCTTCACCCCGGCCCAGGATCCCAACCAGCCGCTGGGCAAGATTTTGCACCTGACCCTGGACGGCAAGCCGGCGCCGGGTAATCCCTATGCCGGCAAGACCGGCGCGCAGAGCGTGGGCATCATCAATCCGCCCAGCGATACCGAAGCGGCCAAGACCGCGCCGATCCAGTACACCTATACCTTTCCGGGCAAGAACCTGACGCCGTCGGAAGTGTGGACCACCGGTCACCGCACGCCGTACGGCCTGGCCTTCGCGCCCGATGGCCGGCTGTGGGAAATGGAGCATGGTCCCAAGGGCGGCGACGAATTCAACCTGATCGAAAAGGGCAAGAATTACGGCTGGCCGCTGGCGCGCTTTGCGCAGAACTATAACGGCGTGCCGATCCCCGGTTTTGAAACCCAGCCGACCGCGACCAAGCCCGTGGTCTATTGGACGCCCGTCATCGCGCCGGGCAACCTGACCTTCTACAAGGGCACGCTCTTTCCCTGGCAGGGCAGCGCTCTGATCAGCGGCATGGCGACCATGACGTTGAACCGCATCGCCTTCGACGCCCAGGGCAACGCCAAGCCGGCCGAGCGTTGGGCGGTGGGCCACCGCATCCGCGACGTGGAAGTGGCGGCTGACGGTTCGCTGTGGCTGCTGGAAGACGACGCCAAGGGCGGCCTGTGGCACGTCACGCCGAAATAGGCCTGATCTGATTATCTGCGACACGCCGGGCCCCAAAAGGGTCCGGCGTTTTCGTTTCAGGAGGATTTCTTCTGGTAGAGCGCAAAGCTGCGATCTTTCAGGATGGAAGGGCCGATCAGGGTGCAGCTGTCTTGCGCCCAATCCTTCAGCACCGAAACCATGGCCGAGACATTGGACAACCCGTTGCCGATGAAACGCTGCGCGCGCAGGGCGAGATAGACATCTATCATCGCTTCGCGCCCGGTCTGGACCGGATCAACCGCGGTCAGGTGCACGCCGGTATCGCCATCGCTGCGCCGGCAATCGGTGGCGGCGATGCGGCTGCCGAATTTGTCTTTGGCCATTTTCAGGCAGCGCGCATCGTCGGTCAGCAGCAGAATGCGCTGCCGCGGGTCCGCCTGTTCCAGCAAGGACAGGATCTGCCGGTTGGCGGCATCGAGGCTTTCATCTTCCTTGAATTTGTCGCCGCCGCGCAGAT
>CANBZE010000064.1 GCA_947373775.1 Alphaproteobacteria bacterium | reverse complement strand
CGCGCTCCTCGACATCGCCTTCGTTGAACTTCCAGTTCTTTTCCGGCGTATCGATCCGCGCCAGGAAACGCTGGCGCTGTTCTTCCTTGGACAGATGCAGGAAGAACTTGACCACCCGCGTGCCATTGGCATGCAGGTGGCGCTCCAGGCCGTTGATGGACCGGAAGCGCTCCTCCCACACATTCTCGCCCGCATCCGGCAGGTTCTCCGCCTTCAGGATTTGCGGATGCACGCGGGCGATCAGCACTTCCTCATAATAGGAACGGTTGAAGATACCGATCTTGCCCCGCTCCGGCAGGTCGCGGGTGGTGCGCCACAAAAAATCATGCGCCAGTTCGCCGGCACTGGGATGCTTGAAGCTGTAAACTTGGCAACCCTGGGGATTGATGCCTGACATGACATGGCGGATCACCCCGTCCTTGCCGGCCGCGTCCATCGCCTGGAAGATCACCAGCAGGGCATGCTGGTTGCTGGCATAAAGAAGCTGCTGCAGTTCATCCAGCCGGATAACCTGCGCACCCAGCTTCTGCTGATAGTCATCCTTGGACTTGTAAAGCGGCTTGATCCGGGTTGGCGTTTTGCCCAGATGGACTTTTTTGCCGGCGCGAAAATCGTCGGGCTGGATTTTCATGACTTATTCTCTCCATTGGCCTCTGGCGCATGGCAGCTTCGCGTTCCTGACAGTAAGGCGGCGGCCCGCTTTGGGTCTACAGTGGCAGCGAACAGGGAGGCAGGCATGACCGACACAGCGGCCAAACGCGCCACATTCCGGGCGCTGCACAGCCAGGGCTGCTTTGTCCTGCCCAATCCCTGGGACATCGGCAGCGCACGGCTGTTCCAGCATATGGGATTTTCGGCTCTGGCCTCGACCAGCTCGGGCCATGCCTGGACCACCGGCCAGCCCGATTATGGCGTGACCCGCGATGCGGTGCTGGCGCACCTGACGGCGCTGTGCGCTGCGGTCGATCTGCCGGTCAATGCCGACTTCGAAAACGGCTTCGCGGTCGAACCGGAAGCCATCGCCGCCAATGTGCGGCTGGCGATCCACACCGGCGTGGCCGGCCTTTCCATCGAAGACAGCAAGCCCAGCGGCGTGGGACTGCACGATTTGCCGCTGTCGGTGGCGCGCATCCGCGCCGCCCGCGCCGCGATCGACGCCTCTGGCCAGGACGTGATCCTTGTGGCCCGCACCGAAGGGATGTTGTCCGATCCGGATACCTTCTCTGCCTCGCTCGACAAGCTGGTGGCGTTTGCGGATGCCGGCGCCGACTGCCTGTATGCGCCGGGCGTGTGGGGCAAGGAGAGCATCACCACCATGGTGCGGGCAGTGGCGCCCAAGCCGTTGAATGTCCTGCTATGGGATCCGGATGTGTCGGTGGCCGAACTGGCCGACATGGGCGTGCGGCGCATCAGCGTGGGCGGGGCGTTGGCGCGCGTCGCCTGGGGCGCGGTTCAAGCGGCGGCGCAGCAGATGAAAGACGGTTCCTTTGCCGGATTGGCGAACGCAGCCTCCGGCAAAACCCTCAACGGCATCTTCGAAGGCTTCGGCAAGCCTTAAGCGTGCGGCAGGCGGAAGGCCAGAAGCTCGGCGCTGTAACTGCCGCCGCCGATGGCCACCACCAGATACTGCCGGCCATCCAGCAAATAGGTCATCGGCGAGCCGGTCTGCGGCGCCGGCATGTAAACCGCGCCGCGTTCCTCCCCCGTCTTTTTGTCATAGGCCCGCAGCATCGCGCCGCGCGCCCCGTTGGGCGTGGTGAAGAAGCCGCTTTCGCCGCAGATCACCAGCGACTTGGTGACGGTCGGGCCCAGGATGCCGGGCCGCCCGGTGCGCGGAATGGTCAGGCCCTTGAGCGCGGGATGCCGCTTGATGTTGTCCGGGGTTTCGCCATGGGCGATCTGCCAGGCGATGTCGCCCTTGGACAGGTCGATGGCGGTGATGCGGCCATAGGGCGGCTTCAATAACGGCAACCCTTGCACCGTCAGCGCGGTGGAGCGGCGCGGCGTGGTGGCAACAGGCTGCGGCGGCGCGCTCTTGGCCAGCGCGGCTTCCCGCTCCAGCGATCCCGATGGCGGGGTCTGGCGCGGGATGGTACCCACAGTGCCGTGCAGGTAATCGAAATCGGAACCGGAAAGTGACCGCCCCGGATTGGCGATCATGCCGATGGAGCCGATCCCGGTCTGGGAATAGACGTACAGGATATGGCTTTCCGGATCGTAGCAGCCGCCGGGCCAGTCGGTGCCGCCATTGATGCCGGGCGCCACCAAGGTGCCCAGCGGGCCATTGTCAGTGCTGAGAACAGGCGGGGTATAGACCGGGCCGATCTTCCAGTTGCTCACCAGCTTGACCGCTTCGGCATGCAAGGCGGGCGTGAAATCGATCAGGTCGTTCAAGGTCACGCCCTGGATGTCATAGCCGGGCGGCTTGGAAGGAATGGGCTGGGTCGGCGAATACCATTCGCCCGGCACATTGCCTTTCTCGACGCGCACTTCGGGGATCGGCCAGACCGGTTTTCCGGTAACGCGGTCCAGCACATACAGAAACGCCTGCTTGGTCGGCTGGGCCAGAGCCTTGACGATTTTGCCGCCCACCGGAATGTCCACCAGGATGGGGGCGCAGGGAATGTCGCGATCCCACAAACCGTGATGGATGGTCTGGTAATGCCAGCGCCGCACACCGGTCTGGATGTCGACCGCGACAATGCTTTCGCCGAACAGGGCCGGGCCGGCGCGATACTGGCCGTTGTAATCGCCAGTGCCCAGTTCGACCGGCAGATAGGCCAGGCCCAGTTCTTCATCCACCGAGACCTGGGCCCACACGCCCTGGTTGCCGCTCTTTTCCGCCTGGCCGGGAACCAGCCACGTGTCATAGCCGAACTCGCCCTTGCGCGGGATGGTGTGGAATATCCACAGCCGCTTGCCGGTGCGCACGTCAAAGCCACGCACATAGCCCTTCGCGTTGACGTGGCTCTTGGGAACATTGCCGGAATCATGGGCCGCGCCCACGATCACCACATCCTTGGCGACGATCGGGGTGGAGTGCAGGCCGATATCGGCATTCACCAGGTCCATGTCCTGGTCGTCATTCAGGCGAAGATCGACAATGCCGCCATCGCCGAAGCCGGGAATGCGCGCGCCGGTATTGGCATCCAGTGCGATCAGCCGGTAGCCGGGGGTGACGAACAGGATGCGCTCTTCCTTGCCGTCGGTCCAATAGGACACGCCATGGCCGGAAAGCTGGCGCGGCGCCTGGCGGCCGCGTTCGCCTTCGTCGTAACGGTGCAGCCAGATGATCTCGCCGGTCTTCGCATCCAGGGCGACGACATCGCGCCGTGAACCGGCGGTGGTGAACAGCCGGCCGCCGATCATCAGCGGGGTGGTTTCGTACTGGTATTCGGGGCGCGCGCCCAGCGAGTCCGGCTTGAAGCGCCAGGCGACTTCCAGGCTGTTGAAGTTGGCAGCGTTAATCTGGTCCAGCGGGGAATAGCGGCGGTTTGCCTGGTCGCCGCCGTAATAATGCCATTCCACGTCCCTGGGCTGGGCCGACACGGCGCCCGGCGCCGCCAGGATGGCGGCGGTGGACAACAGGACGGTGCGTCTTGAGAGCTGGCTCATATTCCCCCCGGGGCGTCTTTATCTGCCCGGATGATAGGTCGGGAAACGGGAACAGGTGAAAAATAATGCAGGCTTTGGGCCAAATATGGGCAGCTATGGTATCCGCTTGTGATCTTTGAGCGAAATGCGTAGGACTGACACCGCGCAGCCTCAGCCCCCGAAACACCGAAGTGCTAAGCCCCACCGATCTTTCCCGCACGCTTTTGCGTTACTGCGAACCCGATTTTCGGCGCGCCTTGTTCGAGGTCGGCATCACCTTGGTCCCTTTGGCGGTGCTGTGGGCCTTGATGTGGTGGTCCCTCAGCGTCGGATATTGGCTGACCCTGCTGCTGGCGATTCCGGCCGGCGGCCTGCTGGTCCGCCTGTTCATCATCCAGCATGATTGTGGTCATGGCGCTTTTTTCCGCCAGCGGGCCGCGAACACCTGGGTGGGCCGGGTGCTGGGCGTGCTGACCCTGACGCCCTTCGATTACTGGAAACGCAATCATGCCATCCACCACGCCACGTCCAGCAACCTGGACCGGCGCGGCATTGGCGATATCGACCTGCTGACCGTGCAGGAATACCGCGACAAGTCGCGGATCGGCCGCCTGCTGTATCGTATCTATCGCAGCGCACCGGTGATGTTCGTGGTGGGACCTGCCTGGATGTTCCTGCTTCAGCACCGGCTGCCCTTCCACCAGATGCGCGACGGCTGGCGTCCCTGGATCAGCACCATCGGAACCAATGCCGTTATCGCCCTGGCAATCGCGGGAATGATACGTCTTGTGGGCCTGGGCCCCTTCGTGATGGTGCATCTGCCGATCATGCTGATCGCGGCATCCATCGGGGTGTGGCTGTTTTTCGTTCAGCACCAGTTCGAGACCGTGTTCTGGGCACGCGCGGGAGAATGGTCGCATCACGACGCCGCGCTTGCCGGCAGTTCCTTTTACGACCTGCCCGGACTGCTGCGCTGGTTCAGCGGCAATATCGGCATCCACCACATTCACCACCTCAACAGCCGCATTCCCTATTACCGGCTGCCCAAGGTGCTGCGCGATCATCCGGAACTGAAAACGATCGGCAGGTTGACCTTGTGGGACAGCCTGAAACTCGCCCGGCTTTCGCTGTGGTGCGAGCAGAGCAAACGGCTGGTGTCGTTCAAGGCGGCGCGGGCGCTTTAAGATATTAAGGTGGGATTGGCGAAAACAGCCTTTGGGCTGTTTTCGTCCTCGCTTCGCTCGGATCGGCGCTGCGCGCCGCCCCAAACCGGCTGTCGCCGGTTTGTCGAACATGGCTTCTCATCCTCAGCCATGCTCGCCAATAAAAAAGGCCTCCAAAAAGGAGGCCTTTTTTATTGGCGGACAGGGTGGGATTCGAACCCACGGTACCCTTGCAGGTACGCCGCATTTCGAGTGCGGTGCCATCGACCACTCGACCACCTGTCCGCCGGCCGGAATATAGAAGCCGGACGGGCAAGGCAAGCCGTTTCGGCACCTGCCTTTTCCCGGAATTTACGCTTCCGCCGAAGGCCGCGGCGTTGAACCCCTCCCCCGTTCATGGTCCGATTGCCCAAACGGCAAAGCCGGACAACAAAGGGGAAACATCATGGGCAAGACATTCTCGGCAGCATTGGTGATGGCGGCGGGTTTGGGTTTGACGGGCGCCAGCATGGCGCAGGTCCCTGACACGGTGGACGGGCATGTGCTGGCGGCACAGAAGGCCGCAGGCCTGGATTTCTCCGGCACCCTGAATGTTCTGTGCGTTCAGCCGTCCGACGGCGCCGATCCCTCGGCCGCGATGATGCGCGCTGTGGCCGCCGGCAAGCCCCGGCCCATACCGGCGCGCGACACCTGGTATGCCGAACCGGCCCAGGTATTCGACAATGTCTATTTCATCGGCACCAAGATCCACAACAGCTGGGCAATCAAGACCAGCGCCGGCATCATCGTCCTGGACACCATGTTCAACTATGCCGCCGAGGCCGAGATCGTGGACGGCCTCAAGAAGCTGGGCCTCAACCCCGCCGACATCAAATATGTGATCGTCAGCCACGGGCACGGCGACCATGACGAAGGCGCCAAGCTGCTGCAGGACAAGTATGGCGCCCATGTCATCATGGACGCGGTGGACTGGGACACGATCATCAAGGCTAACAACATGCCGGGCGGCGTGCCCAAGCGCGACATGGAAGCCAAGGACGGCCAGAAGCTGACCCTGGGCGATGAAACCATCACCGTCATCAAGACGCCGGGCCACACCCTGGGCACCCTGTCCTATCTGTTCCCGGTCAAGGATCACGGCAAGACGCTGACGGTGGCCTATTCCGGCGGCATGGGCTTCAACTTCCCCCGGAGCAAGGCGCGCTTCGATACCTATATCGCGTCGGCGGAAAAGTTCGCTGCCGCGGCCAAGGCGGCAGGCGCCACCATCGTCTTCTCCAATCACTCCATGTACGATCAGGCCTGGATCCGCAGCCGCTGGGTGCGCAAGGCCAGCGACCCCAGCCCCTTCATTGTCGGTGCCGATGGCGTGGCGCGCTATATGACCGTGCTGAGCGAATGCGCCAAGGCGGCGAAAATCCGCACCAAGAACTAGGAACAGGCGGCGGCGGCGATCACTCCGCTGCCGCTTCTCCAAACCCCAGCACATCGCCGGGCTGGCAATCCAGCGCCTCGCAGATCGCGGCCAGGGTGGAAAAGCGGATCGCTTTTGCCTTGCCGGTCTTGAGGATCGACAGGTTGGCCAGGGTGATATCCACCTTCTCCGCCAATTCGGTCAGGGTCATGCGGCGCGCGTAAAGCATGTCGTCGAGCTTGACGATGATCTCCATGAGCTAGACCGTGCCTTCCAGATCGGCCCGCATTTGCGCGCCGTGGCGGAAGATGCGCGCCAGCACGAAGATCAGCAGTACCGCCAGCAGCCCCGTCAGCGAGATGCCATCGCCGCCATCGATGTGCCCGGCGATGTTATTGTCGGGCGCAATCGCCACCACCATGGTGGTGGACAGGAACTGCACCACCATCATGCCCAGCAGCAGCCAGCCTATGCGCTTCAGCCGCTCGGCATTGTCGCCGACAAAGGGATCGCCGGCGATGGCGGTATCCACGATGCCGTGGGTGGCACGAACGGCGAAAAGCACCAGGACAGTGCCGATCAGTCCACCCGCCACCAGGAACAGGGCCGCGGCCAGGATGGTGATCAGCGGCACGCCTTCCACCGAAAGCGGGACAGAGAAGACCGGCAACAGCGACGGCGCCACCAGCAGCGCGCCCAGCGCCAGGACCACGGCGATGAAGGTCAGGGCCAGCACCACCGAAAGGAAGACGCAGAAAATGGTGGCCGCCTTCAGCAGCCATTGGGTGATCGTGAACAGATGATGTTTGTCGGCCATGGAAGCCCTCCCGCGATTTATCGGGCTTCAATACCAAGATTATTGATATTCGGCAAGTAGTTTATCGATATTCGATAATATCAAGCCGCGACAAAGGCTTGGCCGCGTCACTGCCCCATCATCATCTTCACATCAGCCTCGGTCACCGGCTTCTTGTAGCTGTTGCCGAAGTGGGTGCGCACATAGGTGACGACCCCCGCGATCTGGGCGGGCTTCAACAGGTCGGTCAGCGGCGGCATCGCGCCCCTGCCCTGCAGGATCATGCCGATAGGATAGCCGGGCTCCGCCAGCTTGGGATTCTTGGCCAGCGCCGGGATCATCGCGGCGCCCTTGCCGCCCTTGGCATCGGCCATGTGGCAGGCCTGGCAGACCTGTTGATAGACCTGCTCGCCGGTAATGGGGGGCGGCGCCTTGTTGGTCGCGCTGCCGGCGGTGTCGCCGCCGCTGGGCACCTGGGCCAGCACCGGGTTCGCAGTCAGCGCCAGGATCAACAATGCAATGCGTTTCGCCGACATGATCAGGCCTCCAGCGCGCGCTTGTGCAGGCGGCTGATAGCGTCCAGCGAGGACAGCAGCGCGCCCTCCATCCAGCAGCCGACATAAGAAGCGTGCTCGCCCGCCAGCACCACGCGGTCGTCCACCTTTACCAGTTCCTGATAGTGCGTCTTGCGCGTCTCCTCGTTCCAGCGGGCGCAGCAGCCCATGGTCCAGGGCACGCGGCTCCACGCCACCGATGTGCCGTTCTGGAATTCCTTGCGGTAGGTGCCCGGATGGAAGACCGAGCCCTGGGCCAGCGCCGCCTCGATGCGCTGCTCCGGCGTCATGCCGGCCAAACGGTAAGCGCCCGCGCCGCTGGCGAAGGCGCCCAGCAGCACACCGGGGCCATCTTCGAACAAATGATAGTTGGGATAGGAGATCAGCGAGATGTCCTGGCTGGTGAAGCTGTGGCCGCCATAGATGTAATCGTCGGTTTCCCAGAAGCGGCGCGCCATCTGCAGGCCGATCTTCACCGAATTGCTGTAGGGCACCGCCGAAAT
>CANBZE010000063.1 GCA_947373775.1 Alphaproteobacteria bacterium | reverse complement strand
GCCAATCACACCAGCTGGGCCGACATTGTGATCTTCTCGGCGGTGGCGCCGCTGTCCTTTGTCGCCAAGGCCGAGGTGGCGCGTTGGCCTCTGTTCGGTACCCTGGCGCGGCTGCAGCGCACCGTGTTTGTCGAGCGTACGCGCCGCAGCGCCACCGGGGCGGTGGCCGATGCCATCAACCAGCGGCTGGCGGCGGGTGACGCCCTGCTGCTGTTCCCCGAAGGCACCAGCCATACCGGCAACAGCGTGCTGCCGTTCAAGAGCGCGCTGCTGGGCGCCGCCGAAGCGCGGCTGGCCGGCGGCCAGCATGTGAAAGTGCAGCCGGTCTCGGTTGCCTTCACCGGCCTGCACGGCATGCCGATGGGGCGCGAAAACCGGCCGCTGTTTGCCTGGTATGGCGACATGGAAATGGTGCCGCATCTGTGGGAGGCGCTGCTGGCCGGGCCGCTGGATGTCGAGGTCCGGTTCCATGAACCGCTGAGCCTAGACCGGATGGACCGCAAGACATTGGCGGCCAAAGCGCAGGAAATCGTGCAAACCGGCCAGGCCGAAGCCCTTGCCGGACGCCCTTAAGCTTGAATTTGCTGGCTTTCGACCCGATAACCCCAAGCCGCGCCAAAGGCGCGCGTTAAAACGAGTCCGATGAAGACGCTCTACGTCAAGACCTATGGCTGCCAGATGAACGCCTATGATTCCGCCAAGATGGCGGATCTGCTGGCGCCGCTGGGCTATGCCACGACGGATGCGCCCGAAGGCGCCGACATGGTGATCCTCAACACCTGTCACATCCGCGAAAAGGCGGTCGAGAAAGTTTATTCCGAGCTGGGCCGCTTGCGCGGTTTGAAAGCCAGGAAAGCCAAAAACGGCGAGCGCATGGTGCTGGCGGTAGCCGGCTGTGTCGGCCAGGCCGAAGGCGCAGAGATCGTGGCGCGCGAACCGGCGGTGGATCTGGTGGTGGGGCCGCAATCCTACCATCGCCTGCCGGAGATGATCGCGCGCACCGCCCGCGCCGGTGGCCATGCGCTGGAAACCGATTTCCCGGCGCTGGAAAAATTCGATTCCCTGCCGGCGCCCACCAACACCACCATCAGCGCGTTTCTCACGGTACAGGAAGGTTGCGACAAGTTCTGCACTTTCTGCGTGGTGCCTTATACGCGTGGTTCGGAGCAATCGCGTCCGGCCGATGCCATCCTGCGCGAGGCGCGGCAGCTGGCGGACAAGGGCGCGCGTGAAGTCGTGCTGCTGGGCCAGAACGTCAATGCCTATGATGGCGACGGCTGGAGTTTGGCGAAGCTGTGCGATGCACTGGCCGACATCGAAGGCATTGACCGCATCCGTTACACCACCAGCCATCCCCGCGACATGGGCGATGACCTGATCGCGGCGCACGGCGACAATCCCAAGTTGATGCCCTATCTGCACCTGCCAGTGCAGTCGGGATCGGACACGGTGCTGGAAGCGATGAACCGCCAGCACAAAGTGGACGATTATCGACGCCTGATCGAGCGCGTCCGCGCCGTGCGGCCCGACATCGCCCTGACTTCGGATTTTATTGTCGGCTTTCCCAGTGAGAGCGACGCGGATTTCGAATCGACCCTGCAGCTGGTGCGCGACATCGGTTATGCCACCGCCTTCTCGTTCAAATATTCCAAGCGGCCGGGCACACCGGCCTCCACCATGCGTAAACAGGTGGGTGAAGACATTAAAACTGCGCGGCTGGACGCGCTGCAAAAGCTGCTGCTGTCGCAGCAACATGCGTTCGATGATTCGCAAATCGGAAAAATCCTGCCGGTGCTGTTTGAGAAGTCCGCGCGCGAAACCGGCCAGATCATGGGCCGCACGCCCTATCAGCAGCCGGTGCATGTCATCGCGCCCACTTCGCTGATCGGCACCATAGCCGATGTGAAGATCGAACGACGCACTGCCAACAGCCTGCATGGAATCCTGGCTTGAGCAGCCGCAAGAACAGTTTGATCCTGGAATTTTCCGACAACCGTCTTTTGGCGGCGCTGTCGGGCCCCCATGCCAAGCATTTCGCCCGCATCGAGCAGAAGCTTGATGCCGTGCTGGACATGCGCGGCAACCTGGTGGCGGTGGATGGGAAGGCGCGCGAGCGCGCCGCCGCCATCCTGCGCGCGCTGTATGCGCGGCTGGAAGCGGGCGAAAGCATCACCCTAGCGGAGGTCGATGCGGAAATCCGCTTCACCGATGCGGGGCGCGTCAATGCCCCGGGCGCGATCAAGACGGCGTCTTCGCGCGCGGTGCGGCCGCGCTCGCCGGCGCAGGCCGCCTATATCGACATGATGCGCCAGCAGCCGCTGGTGTTCGGCATCGGGCCGGCGGGCACCGGCAAGACCTATCTGGCGGCGGCGTTTGCCGCCCATATGCTGCATGAAAAACGCGTCGACCGGCTGATCCTGTCGCGCCCGGCGCTGGAAGCAGGCGAACGGCTGGGCTTTCTGCCTGGCGACCTGAAAGAGAAGATCGATCCCTATCTGCGGCCGCTTTATGATGCGCTGTTCGATGTGTTGGGCGACAAGGCCAGCCGGCTGATGGAACAGGGCGTGATCGAAGTGGCGCCGCTGGCTTTCATGCGCGGGCGCACTCTCAGCCGCGCCTTTGTCATCCTGGACGAGGCCCAGAACACCACCCAGGCCCAGATGAAGATGGCGCTGACCCGGCTGGGCGAGGACAGTCACATGGTCGTCACGGGTGACCCGTCGCAAAGCGATCTGCCGGGCGGCCGGGCCGAGGGGCTGAGCGAAGCTTTGGCCTTCCTGGAAGGCGTCGAAGGCGTCGGTGTCAGCCGATTCGGGGAAAAAGACGTGGTGCGCCATCCCCTCGTCGCGCGCATCGTTGCCGCCTATACTCGCCACGGCAAATCATGAGCGGGATTACCCTGCTGATCCAGGATACCAAGTGGCGTACCCATCGCGGGCTGCAGGCGCGGCTGTTGACCGCGGCCGAAGCGGCGCGCAAGGCGGGCAAGTTGAAGGGTGATTTCACTATCCTGCTCACCAACGACAAGGCCTTGCGGGCGCTGAACCGCGACTTTCGCGGCAAGGACAAGCCGACCAATGTCCTGTCGTTCCCGTCCGGCGACGGCTTCTCTAATGGTCGCACGGCCGGACGGCTTCGCTGCGCTCGCCTGGCCGATGCTCATGCCGGCGACATCGCCATCGCCCATGGCGTCACCGCCAAGGAAGCCAAGGCGGCGGGCAAGCGTTTTGCCGATCATGCCAGCCATCTGGTGGTGCATGGCGTGCTGCACCTGGCCGGCCACGATCATGAACGTCCCAAGGATGCCAAGGTGATGGAGCCGCTGGAAGTGAAGATCCTGGCCCGGCTGGGCATCGCCGATCCCTATGCGCCCACTTCTTCTTTTAAAGAAGCGCAATGAGCGATCATCCGTTGAAGCGCCTGATGCGGAAGATCACCGGCCAGGATGCCGAAGCCGCCGCCATGCGTGTCAGCCTGGAAGAAGTGATCGAGGAAAGCGACCGCGAGTCGCCCGCTCTGTCCGCGCAGGAACGGGTGATGCTGGGCAACCTGCTCAGTTTCGGCGAACTCAAAGTTCGCGACGTGATGGTGCCGCGCGCCGAGATCGTGGCGGTGGATGAAACCATCGGCCTGGCTGAACTGCTCAGGATGTTTCGCGAAGCGCAGCATTCGCGCCTGCCGGTTTATGCAGAAACCCTGGACGATCCCACCGGCCTGATCCATGTGAAGGATGTGCTGGGCCTTTTGGAATCGGAGTCCGACGGTCCTTATTGCCTGCCCCCCAACGCCAAGATCACCTCCCTGAAGCGCCCCATCCTGTTTGCCCCGCCGTCGATGCGGGCGCTGGATCTGCTGCTGAAGATGCAGGCCACCCATACCCATCTGGCGCTGGTGATCGACGAATATGGCGGCACCGACGGCCTGGTTTCCATCGAGGACATTATCGAAGAAATCGTGGGCGATATCGCCGACGAGCATGACGAGGACGCGGCCGTCATCAAGCCCGATGGTGACGGCTTCATCGCCGATGCCCGCATGGACCTGGACGATTTCAAGGCCCAGACCGGCCATGACCTTATGGTGGAAGACGCCGAAGAGGCGCGCGACATCGACAGCCTGGGCGGCCTGGTGATGTCGCTGCTGGGGCGGGTGCCGCTGCGCGGCGAAATCGTGGCCCATCCCGACGGCACCGAATTCCAGGTGCTGGATGCCGATCCGCGCCGGGTGCGCCGCTTGCGCGTTACCCTGCCCAGGACGCTCGCCACGGAATGAATGCTCTGGCGCGAACCGGCGACTGGATGCGTGGCCTCAGCGGTTGGCGGCGTTTGCTGCTGGCGTTTGCGGCGGGCGCTATTTCCGCCACCGGCTTTGCGCCGCTGGAATTCTTTCCCGCGCTTCTTATTGGCTATGGCGTGCTGGTGCTGCTGCTGGATGGCGCCGATGCCGCGCCCAAACCGGTGCGGCGCGGTGCGGCGGCGGGCTGGGCTTTCTTCTTCGGCCAATTCCTGGTGGGGCTGCACTGGATTGTCTATCCCTTCCTGATCTATCCCGACGCCAATCTGTGGCAATTGCCCTTCGCGCTGTTTTTGCCTGCCGGGCTGGCGCTGTTTGGCGCGCTGGCCTGCGCCGTCGCGATCTATTTCTGGCAGGACGGACCGGGCCGCATTCTCATTTTTGCCGTGATGCTGGCGATCAGCGAATGGCTGCGCGGGCACATCTTTACGGGCTTTCCCTGGAATCTCCCTGCCTATGGCTGGGGCGCCAGTCTGGCGGTGCTGCAATCGGCCAGCCTGGTGGGAGCCTATGGCCTGTCCTTGCTGACCATATTGCTGGGCGCGTCACTGGCGGAACTGGCCACGCGGCGCTGGCAATTGCCCGCCGCGATGGTTCTGGTGTTTGCCGCGCTGTGGGGATTTGGTGCATCGCGCCTGTCCGCATCTCCGATGGACACGGTGCCCGGCGTCAGCATCCGGCTGGTGCAGCCGAATATTCCGCAAGCCGAGAAATATGTCCGCCGCCTGATGGTACGCAACTGGGAGCGGCTGCTTGCTCTCAGCACCCAGCCCGGCAAGCCCACCCATATCATATGGCCGGAAGCCGCCACCGGTTTTGCCGTGGCCCGTGCGCCCGGCGCGCTGGACCAGATCACTGGGCTGTTCACTATGCGCGGCCAGACTTTGATGACCGGCTCCGATCGTTTTCTGCGCGATGCCAAGGGCCTTACCGCCTATAACAGCCTCTATCTGTTCGCGCCCGGCGGCGGGCTGCCGCAAACCTACGACAAATTCCATCTGGTGCCGTTCGGGGAATATCTGCCGCTGGCCGGTATGCTGGGCAGCATCGGCCTAAGCCAGCTCGCGGTGGGCCCCGGTTTCAGCGCCGGCGATCATCCCCATGTGCTGGATGCCGCGCCTGCGCCGCCGGTGACGCCGCTGATCTGCTACGAAGTGATCTTTCCCCATGCCGTCACCGATCCCGGCAGCCCGCGCCCCGGTTGGCTTGTCAACATCACCGATGATTCCTGGTTCGGCCCCTGGACCGGCCCGCACCAGCATCTGCTGAGCGCGCAGGTGCGCGCCATCGAGGAAGGGTTGCCGATCGCGCGCGCCGCCAATACCGGCATCAGCGCGATAATCGACGGCAATGGCCGTGTGCGCAGCCGCCTGGCGCTGAACCGGACGGGTGTTGTTGACGCGAGCCTCCCGCGGGCGTTGAAGCCCACCCCGTATGACCGCTTCGGCGACATGGCGTTTCTGTTGTTGCTGGTTGTCGCGGTTTTTGCCGCCTCCGGGTTGCAAGCTGTTAAGCTTCGCGCCGGAAAACGAAATTAGTTGTTTCCGTTGTGTGACAGATGGGGCAAGTTCCCGCCCGTCAGATAATTTGAGAAACACGTGGCGAAAAAACAGGCCAATCCCATCGATATCCAGGTCGGCAATCGCGTGCGCATCCGCCGCATGCTGATCGGCATGAGCCAGGAAAAGCTGGGTGATATGCTCGGCCTGACATTCCAGCAGGTGCAGAAATATGAGAAGGGCGTGAACCGCATCGGCGCCGGCCGGCTGTTCGAAGTGTCGCGCATTCTCAATGTGCCGGTGGATTTCTTCTATGAAGGCGTCAGCGCGGCGGGCGAGGTCGAATCCGACGGCGCGCCGGTGATGGAGTTCGTTTCCAGCGGCGAAGGCCTGCAGTTGGCGCTGGCCTTCATGAAGATCAAGGACACCAAGGTGCGCAAGCGCATGCTTGACCTGGTGAAGAGCCTCGCCGAGGAAGAAGAACAAAAATCTTAGTTGGTCGCGCCGGCAGGCCCTGCGCGGATGCTTTGCATCCGCTCCGGGTTGCCGGTCGCTCCCTAGCTAGCCCTTGCGGCCGGCCTTTTCTTCAAGCCCCGACATTGCTTCGCGCGCTTTCAGCACCGCATACACATCGTCCGGGGTGATGCCGCTGGCCGCCCACAGCACCGCCAGGTGATACAGCACATCGGCGGATTCCTTGGCCAGCTCAGTCTTGTCGCGGCTGATGGCGGCGATCACCGCCTCGGTCGCCTCTTCCCCGAATTTCTTGGCGCACTTCTCCACGCCCGCGGCCAGCAGCTTGGCGGTGTAGGACTGGCCGGGGTCCGCATCCTTGCGGGCGGCGATGGTGGCGAATAGTCGGTCGAGGCCTTCGGACATGACGCGCCTATAGCACAGCTTTAAAGCTAAAGACCAATGCGGGCGCGGATGTCGGCGGGCGTGGCGCCCGTCTCGCGCAGGCTTTCCAGGCTGACCGCGCCGTCGCGCTTGGAGAATTTCTTGCCGGTTTCATCCAGCACCAGCGGGTGATGGGCATAGGTTGGTTCGGGCAGCTTCAGCAACGCCTGTAGCAGTCGCTGGATATGGGTGGCGGGAAGCAGGTCTTCGCCGCGCGTCACCAGGCTGACTTGCTGGTGGGCATCATCCACCACCACCGCCAGGTGATACGAGGTCGGCATGTCCTTGCGCGCGATCACGATGTCCCCGAAGCGCAAGGAATCCACCGCGTGGCGAAGGCCGCGTTCGGTAAAGGTCAGCGGTCCCGTCAGCGCCGCCGCCTGGGCGACGTCCAGCCGCAGGGCATAGCTTTCGCCCGCCGCGATCCGCGCCAGCCCTTCATCGCGCGACAAGGCGCGGCAGGTGCCAGGATAAAGCGGTCCATCGGGCCCGGGGCCCGAAGGGCCCAAATTATCGAAGTGTTGCGCTTCGCCGGCGCGTGCGATCTCGGCTGCGATTTCGGCGCGGGTGCAGAAGCACGGATAGACCAGCCCGCGCGCCTTCAGGTTCACCAGCGCCTCGGCATAGGCGCCCATGCGGGTGGACTGGCGCATGGTGGGCTCGTCCCAGGACAGGCCCAGCCATTTCAGGTCATAGAATATCTGCAGGATGAAGGCGTCGCGCGAACGGCCCTTGTCGATGTCCTCGATCCGCAGCAGAAAATCGTCACCGCTCTTATAGGCGGTAATCGCCGCATAGGCATGGCCCAGGTGCAAAAGCCCGGTTGGACTGGGTGCGAACCTTGTGACAATCATCCTGCGGAGTTTAACGCATAGAAAGCCTCATGCCACTTTCCGGACCGACTTTGGCGCCCGCGCGCGGCCCTGCCACCCATCTGGTGGTGCTGGTGCATGGCTATGGCGCCGACGGCAAGGATCTGATTTCCCTGGCCGGCCATTGGCAGGACTTGCTGCCGACCTGTGAATTTGTCGCCCCCAACGCGCCCACGCGGGTGCCGGGCGCGCCCAATGCACCGACCCGCGTTCCGGGAAGCGCAGGGTATCAGTGGTTTCCCATCTCCCGCATCGACCCGCACGAAATGCAGAAGGGCGTGGAAGTCGCCGGTCCCCAGCTGGACGAATATCTGGATGGTGAGCTGGCGCGGCTGGGCCTGCCGCCCGAGAATCTGGCGCTGGCGGGATTTTCGCAAGGAACCATGCTGTCCTTGCATGTGGGCCTGCGCCGCAAGGTCCGGCCCGCCGCCATCGTGGGCTTTTCCGGGCTGCTGGCGGGCCTGCCGCCGGC
>CANBZE010000062.1 GCA_947373775.1 Alphaproteobacteria bacterium | reverse complement strand
TGGCAGCGGACGGCGCAGGCTATACCCCCTTGCATGGCGCGCTGATTGGAATGGCCCCCACGCCCGTCGACCACCGCTTCGACGCGCCGGCCAAGATTATCCAGAAGCCTGCCGACCCCGAAGGTGTCGCCACCGTCAGGCGGCTGCTGGAGCTGGGCGCCGATCCCAACGCGGCCACCGCCTATCCGACCGGGGGGCCCGTAAGCCAGGTGCGCGTCAATCCGGCGCCGCCTGGTTCGACCCCGATGCATGTCGCGGCGCAGTCTGTCGACACCGCGTCGCTGGCCCTGTTGATTGCCCATGGCGGCGACACAAACCGCTTGCGCAAGGACGGCCATACCCCTTTCTCGGTTGCGGCCGGTTCCAACAGCCTGCCGGCGTTGCAGCTCATGGCCGCGCACGGCGCCAATTTGAAGATGATCTACAATCCCGGCGACCAGCTGGCCGACACGGTGGAAGCCAAGGCGGAAGTCCGCAAGAACGAAACTGTCCTGCATATCGCGGGCGCCGCCGGCGCCGCCGACGTGATCGAATATCTGGTAGCGCAGGGCGTTCCCACCGATGTGGTGAACGATCATGGCGAGACCGCGCTGCAGACGGCCGACAATCAGGAAGTGTTGCGCTGGAAGCTCACGAAGGAAGGCACGGTCGGCAAGGACGGTGACCCCGGCGCAAAGCGGATCAGCGAAACCACCGACGCTTTCAAGAAGGCGCTGCGCATCAAGACCAAGGTTGCCAGCAACTAGCCGGCGCCACACGGAGCGTTTGTCATGCATTACGTATCGCAGAGATTTCTTTCCCGCCGCGCCCTGCTGAGAGGCGCCGGCGCGGCTGCGATTGCGCTGCCTTTCCTGGACGCCATGCATCCGGCCTTTGGACAGGAGCGCTTGACGGCGGCGGCACCGGTGCGCCGGCTGGGCGTGTGCTATTTTCCACACGGCGCCACCGACCGCTGGCTGCCCTTCGGGGAAGGCGCGAACTTCACCTTGGCGGAAGGCATGGCGCCGCTTGAGCGCCACAAGCAGAAGCTGCTGGTCGTGGGCGGCCTGTGTTCTTCGGTGGATCACAGCAAGCCCGATTTCCATGACCGCGCTGTCGCCGGCTGGCTGACCGGTTGCGAACTGACGCAAGGCAAGGTCGAAGTCGGCATTTCGATGGACCAGATCGCGGCGGCGCATTTCGGCAAGGAGACCCAGTTCGCCTCGCTGGAAATGTCCACCGAACAGCCCACCACCTCCAATGCCACGATGTTCTACCGCGACGCCCATACGGTGCTGCCGGTCGAAAACAATCCCCGCCTGGTCTTCGAGCGCCTGTTCGGCGACGGCGGCAAGATTGACGCCGCTGCAAGCGCCAGGCGCAATGAACAGGACCGCAGCACCCTGGACGGCGTGGCGGAGCAGATCAACGCATTGAAGGGCCGCCTGGGCCATTCGGACCGCCAGAAGCTGGACCAGTACCTGACCTCGTTGCGCGACGTGGAGCGCCGCATCCAGGTAGCCGAAAGCAAGAAGATGCCCGACCTGCCGGCGGTGAACCGGCCGGCTGGTATCCCTGACAAGTGGAGCGATCACGTCAAGCTGATGTTCGACCTGCAGGCGATCGCCTTCCAGGCGGACCTGACCCGGGTGAACAATTTCATGTTCAACGGCGAATCCTCGCTGCTGACGTTCCCGGAAATCGGCGTCGGCCTGCAGCACCATGAGGCGTCACACCACAATTACGAGAAGCAAAAGCTCGACGCCCTGCACAAGATCAACACGCTGCAGTCCGAACTGCTAGCCTATTATCTGGACAAGCTTGAAGCGATCAAGGAGCCCAGCGGTTCCATGCTGGACAATTCCATCATCCTGTTTGGAAGCACCCTGTCCAACCCCACGGTCCACAGCCAGCGCAACCTGCCGGTTGTCCTGGCCGGCGGCTCGAATGGGCGGCTTGCCACTGGCCGCATGATCACGGCATCCGGAGTGGATACGCCGATCGCAAACATGCATCTGACAATCATCGACAAGCTGGGCATTCCTACCGAAAAACTGGGTAACAGTACGGCAGATCTCAAGCTTGATCGGCTGTCCGTCTAAGGCCTGCAGACACCGCGAAAAAGGGCTCACTTCCGGTGCGCGGCAGTCGCTTTTGTTGGTCTTTGTGTTGGTGCATTTGACGACAAGGTCGCACCCATGCACTAGGCGATTAATTCGGAAATCGGCTTATTGGTCATGTTGGAATCCGCACCCCACCGGTCCACCGACAGGCCCATGGCCTGCTGAATCGTCAGGCCTACTCGCGACACGGTCGTGCTGGCCCCTGCGTAATGGATGCCCGTTTTCATCCGACCGCTCGCTGAACCCGCCAGCAGCATGGGAATGCCATCTACCGCGTGGAGCTTGGCATTGCTGGTGTCCGTGTAGGCAAGCACCAGGCAGTGGTCCAGCAACGTCCCATCGCCTTCCTTGATACCGTCCAGGGCCGCCAGCAGCTCGGCGAAACCCTCCATGCTGTAGGCGCTGAACTTCGAGGTGATGGGCTGGTAGCCGATGGTTTCATCCACCGGCTCCTCGTGGGTGGACTGGTGGAAAGGACGTGAATCGCCCGGCATGTAAATGGTCGATGCCGGTTCCGAAAAAGCCATGTTGAATACCCGCGACTGGTCGGTCGCGAGCCCGATCGCCAGCAGCTGGGCCAGCACCGGCGTAACCTTTCGCAGATTGGGGACCGACTTGTTCATCGGCATCTCGCCCGGTTCGCGTGGAACGGTGACCTGAGCGTTGATCTGCGGCCGCTGTAATTCAGCGTCCAGTGTGTGCTCCAGTTCCCGCACGGAGGTGAAATACTGGTCCAGCCGTGCGCGATCCGCGGCGCCGACGTTCCTTTCCAGCAGCTTGCGGTCATCAGCAACGACGGACAGCACGCTCTTCTGCAGCATCACCTCGGGGTTGGGCTTCCAGTCGCCCTTGGACGGGTCCTGGAAGCCGGCGCCGAACAGGCGATTGTAAAGTCCCAGCGGAGAGGTTTCCGGCGGATTGATATTGCTGCCGCCAAGGCTGGAATAGCTCTCGCGCTTGTTGCCAGAACAGGCCACCTCGATGGAGCGAAAACGCGCCCCGTGACCGATGGCGGTGGCAATCGTCTGGTCGATGGTCTGGGCGTCGAACTGGGTATCGTTGGCGGGCGCGATCCCCGTGGTGATCGCGGCGTTGCCCGTCCAATGCTGGATATTGGGCTTGTCGTCGACATAGGCGCGAAAGCCACTAAGCAGGTTGAGCTTGTTCTTGTAGGGCTTCAGCGACGCCAATTGCGGCGTATCGTCATAATTGAGACCGGTGGATTGCGGCAGATACAGCGCCCTGGTTAGTCCGCAACCCCAGAAGAAGGTGCCAAAACGCGTGGGAACAGGCTGTCCCGTCGCCGCAAGGGCCGCTCCCCTGCTGTCCAAAAAGCAGTCCAGAAATGGCAGCGCCATGACCGCGATCGAGCTCTGGAACATTCCGCGCAAGAGGAACCGGCGTGTCGGGCGCATGATCATCCTCCCGGCCGCATGTTGAGAGAAAGCTTGGCGGGGGCAGGCGGCGGTGCGGCGACGAATTGCGGACTGGTGACGATAGCTTGCAGCAACGGCTGGACCCGGTACCCGGCGGCCACGAAGGTGTCGCCAAAGGGGCGGACAGTGCCGCGGTCAAGGTCTTCGCTGCCGGCGCCGGTGCCATAGGCATAGAGCTTGCGCACAAAACACGCCGCCACCCTGGGATTGTCGTGCAGGTACTGGCCCAGGCCGGCGCCGCCTGAAAACTGCTTGCCGCCAATGGTGGCGGAGGCGTCGATGTCACGGCCACCTTCTTTCAAGCGATGTTCGCCGATGCTGTCGAACTGTTCCAGCGACAGCCCAATCGGGTCGCTATGGGTGTGGCAAGAGGCGCAGGTCGGCGTGGTGGCATGCGCCAGCAGGCGGTCGCGCACGGTGCGAAGCGTGGGATTGTTTGTGTCATTGACGATGGAGAAATCAACATTCGCCGGCGGCGCCGGCGTGGGCTCGCACAGGAAGATGTCCATCAGCGCAACGCCGCGTTTGGTGGGGGAGCTGCGTCCGGGATGGGAAAACATGCTCAGCATTGAGACCTGGGTCAGAATGCCGCTTCGCCCCGAATCCGCGGGAAACGAATAGGCCATCCAGTCGCCGTTCAGATTGTAGGGCACATCGTAAACCCAGGCGAGCGAGCGGTTGATGAACGTGTTCCGCGTGGTGAATAATTCCCGGAAATCGCCGTTTTTTTTCAATGTCAGATCGATCGCGGTGCGCAATGTCTCCTCCCGGGCGGACTCGGAAATTTCATCGCCGTATTTGGGATAGATGGTGGGATCCTTGGTGATCGCGCCCAACGTATCGAGCTGCAGGAAATCACTGAAGAAGGCCCGCATCCCAGTTTCCAGCCGGGGCGAGGCCATCAGGCGCGCGGCCTGGGCCTTCACGCCAGCCTCGGTGTCGAGAAGGCCCGAGCGCGCGGCTTCGAGTAGCGCCGCATCCGGGGTTGAATCCCAAAGCATGTAGCTCAGCCGGGCCGCACGGCCATAGCCGTCCAGCGTGTAATCGGCGCCCTTGGGCACCCCCATCTCGACGCGGAACAGAAAATCCGGCGCGGAGAGCAGGGTGGTCAGGCTGTACCTGATGCCGGCGTAGAAGCTGCCCGACAGCCGGGTCGCGGCGTCGGCCGCATCGGCGCGTTTTTTCAATTCCTCCGGGGACAAGGGGCGGCGGAACAGGAGGGTGCCGTAATGGTCCAGCACCTGGCTGGCGCAGGCATGATCGGGCACGGCGACCGATTGGGGCGTGCAGCCAATCAGCCGGCCGCGATTTTTCTCATCCACCACCTGTCGGGCGATGCCGTCGGCCATCTTTGCATAGGCCTCAAAACCTGCCGGGGTGATCGAAAGGGTTGTACCGCTCGATGCCAGAAGTCCGCCTATCCGGCGATCCGGCTCGAACTTGCCTTGCACCACGATGCCGGGGCCGAAAATGTCTGCGATGGAGTTGCGATACTGGCTCTCATTCAGCCTTCGCAGGCTGGCAAGATAAGAAGGCTTGGCCGCGAAGGCTCCCGTCGCGGCAAGGCATAGACCGGTCAAGATGGTCAGCGTCCTAGTGCTTCGTCGCATAGCCATCCGTTGAATAAGTAGCGCCAGGAAGAAGTCGAATATAGGCCAATGCCAGCGCCTGACCAACGCGATCCAGTTGGGCGCTGTTTGTGCGCCGCAGCAAATCCGCAAGGAATACAGGCACAGCGGGATGCGATATGATGCCGGTATCGCGTGAAGGACATTCGCTTGGAATTGATCCCGTTGAAACCATCCGCCCTGGCCGCGCTTCTGCTGGCCATGACCATCTGCCCGGTCGTCGCAGCGCCATGGGTACGGGGCTTTGTGGTGGACAATTACGAGCCTGCTTTTCGCTATGGCGGGCGGGATGGTTCCGAAAAGCCGGGCTCGGACTGTCCCGGGGGGACCATTCCCATCCTGGACTACAAGGCGGTCCTCAAGACCAGCTGGCGAACGAACGAAGAAGTTGAAAAGCTGACCTTGCCCGTATCGGCCGGCGGCGAAGGCGAGAAAGTCATCTCGCCGGCCATGCAGCATCGTGGCTTCCGGCGCGACATCGATTCCTACATCAATCCCTTCACCGCGCCCGATCCGGGCATGCAGCAGGTGACGGGCCGGGTCGCCGAGGGTTTCAACCTGGACGGCAACGTCAAGACTGGCGGATTCACCAGTCCGTCCGGTGAGCGCGGAATAGACAATGCGTTTTACCGCGCCTGGGGCTGCATCATGTCCTATCGCGGCATGCCGTATCACGCTTATCTCAGCCAGCGCGCAAACGACAAGATGCTGGACGGGCTTTATACCATGGTCATCCGCCTGTCGGGTAGCGGCGATCCCATGAATGACGACAATGTGATGTTCGAGGTGGGTTACTCACCAGACCATGTCGTCAAGGATGCGGCTGGCAATCTGATCCGGGATGTTTCGTTCCGGATGGCAAGGAGCGAACAGTATACTCGGCTCAAGGCTCGGATTCGCGACGGCGTGCTGGAAACCGGTCAGGCTGATCTGCGTCTGCCGGCTTTTTCCTGGGGCGAAACCAATCGCGGCGAGGTTCTGTTCCAGAAAGGACGGGTGCGCCTGGTCCTGAAGACGGATGGCGGCCTGTCCGGCCTGCTGGGTGGCTACCGGGACTGGCGCGAGGTTTATGCCCGCGACACGTTCAACATGCCGTCGGGCGGCGCGACGCGGGAAACCTATTATCACCAGAACCAGATCGCGATGTACTACGCGCTCAAGCGCAATGCCGACGCCCTGCCTGACCCCAGGACGGGCCGCAACAACACGATATCCGCGGCCTTCCAGTTTACGGCCCGCCCCGCTTTTGTCGTTGATCCCCCAACCGCGCTGGCCGTGAACCAGCCGCCCTATCCGGGCGGTGACAAGGCGATGACCGAGCGCAAGCGCTTCCTGCACGCCATCGCCACCCGGATCATTGCGCCGGAAGTTCGCAAGGCTGAACCGGAGGCCAAGCAACAGGTGGCCACCGACGACACCCCATCGGATAAAAAATCTCCGGGCTTGGACCGCAACTAGCGGACGCGTTCGACCCGGAAGGTGCGCGGATTGTCGGTTGTGCGCAGTTTGTGGGTGCCGAAAGCGCCATCGCTGATCAGCACATGATAGGTCGACGCATTGCGGTCCCAGTTTGAGGTGCCGCCTACCATTTCAGCCTGGCGCCATTCCTGGCCATTCTCCAGCTCCACGATAAAGCCGCCCTTCTCATAGCGGTAGGAGGTCATGCGTATGGCTGCTGAGTCGGGCGTGCTGGCCAGGAAGCTTTCGAAGAAGCCGGGTTTCTTGCGCGGCCGGGCAGGAGCGGTTGCCACCCGCGGCTGTAACGGCGAGGGCGGCGGCGCGACATTCACACCAGGCACCAGGCGCTGCTGCGATTCCGGAGCCGGGGTGAGCCCCAGCTTGGCGCGCATCGGCTGCTGGGCGCCATAAACGCAGTCCAGCCACATCCGGTCGTCATGGATCACGCCGCAGCGGGCGGCGCCGGCCAACACATCGTCGCGCGTGTCAGCTTGCACCGGCACCGCCGCGGAGATCGCGATGCCGCATATCAATACTGCTTTTCTACCGTTCATCTTGCCTCTCATCGGCCGGATGCCAGCCTTGTCAGAGTGTGAGGATACTTGTGTGTCAAAGCAACGCCTTGGGCATATTTCGCAAACGCAAAAGGCGGGTGTCTGCATCCTTAGAGCGGCACCGCGTCGAACGCGATCGTGGTGCGAATAGATGGCTCGCGGAACGGGATAGTCCCGTGCCACATATATGAGGGAAACAGGACCAGCCGTCCGGGCACGGGCTGCACGGCGCGGCGGATGGGGTCATTCAGCGCCACATCCAGTTCCGGTTCGCCGAACTTGATCCATCCCTGCCTAGTGTCCTGGTCCTTCGCCACCTCCGGTACGGTGACGTAGTAGCAGGAACTTACCCAGCCCTGCGGATGCAGATGGTTCACATGGAATCCTTGCTCGCGCATCAGCGAAGACCAGGCGCCGGCAAAGCGAAAATTGTTCTTGCGCCGCGACAGGAAGGGATGCCGCTCGTCCGGTGCAAGGCCGGCGATATAGGCGGACAGGGCTTCTTCGATGCGGGGGCGCAGTTTTTCCACCAGCACATGCCCGGCGCCAAACAGATAACCTTCGGTCTGGCTGCCGCCATGCAGCGACTGTTCCAGATAGGCTTTGGTTTTGGGATGCAGGCGCTCCAATTCGCCGCCCAGTTCGGCATTGAAATCCGTCATGCTGGAAAAGCCTTCCGGCGGCTCCAAATCAAAGACGCGGACCAGGCTGTCATAGCCGTTCAAATGTTCGTCCTGCTCGTTGCCTTGCAGCCGCCAGGCCGTGCCCAGCATGGCCAGGCACGATTGGTCATGCGGCGCCTGGCGCAGGCCGGCCTGGCAAAAGCTTTCGGCTTTTTGCGGATCGCCCGCCATCAGCGCCGCCG
>CANBZE010000061.1 GCA_947373775.1 Alphaproteobacteria bacterium | reverse complement strand
GCGCGCCCAATGTCTGCGGCGAGCAGGTGGACATGGACAGGGCCCGGCCCACGATCTCCTCCACCGTCAGGTCTTGGCGGATCGTCACCGACAATCCGTCCAGTTGCGTGAAGGCGGAGGCAAACAGGAAGGGTTCATAGCGGCGATGGCCACCGCGCCTTTCCATCACATGCGGCGCCGCGGCGCGGTTGAACTTGTCCTGCACTTCGCGCAGGATCTTGAACCAGCGATTTTCCTCCGTCGGCGGATGGGCGTCGTGGAACAGTGCCACCCCGCCGTCCGCTGTCACGATGCGATCCAGCATCGCAAGCGTCGCGGCGCGGTCCATCCAGTGAAAGCTGCGCCCCATCGCCACCAACCGGAACGGTCCCATGCCGGGGGCCAGGTCGTGCGAACTGCCCTGCACGATATTCAGCGTCACGCCGTCCGTGTCCGCCGCGGCTTTTGTAGCTGCCAGCATGTCCGGCTCGGGGTCCATCGCGGTGACCGCCATGCCCAATTTGGCGAAACCAACCGCCAACATGCCGGTGCCGCAGCCAAGGTCCAGCACCGCGTCCCCCGGCTTCAAGCCCAGCAGATCCGCCACGCGCGACAGCAGCCGGTCCGGATAGCCCAGGCGGTAGCGCTCGTAAAATGCCGCCGTTCCAGCGAAACGGCGCGGATCGAAGGGGAGACCTGTCAAGGGAACCTTTTGGACTTTGCTTTGTTCATCATGGGCTTATACTGCGCCTGCCTTATTTTGAACGGACTCAATGGCAAATATCGCCCTCGTAGACGACGATAAAAACATCCTCGCCTCCGTCAGCATGCTGCTGGAGCAGGAAGGCTATCATGTCCGCACCTTTTCCGATCCCGCCGCGGCGCTGACCGCACTGGCGCCCGCCCCGCCCGACCTCGCCATTCTGGACATCAAGATGCCGCGCATGGACGGGCTGGAGCTGCTGCGCCGGCTCAAGCAGGGCTCGCCCGATCTTCCCGTCATCTTCCTCACCAGCAAGGACGAAGAGATCGATGAGCTGATGGGCCTCAATGCCGGCGCCGACGATTATATCCGCAAGCCCTTCTCCCAGCGCCTGCTGCTGGAGCGTGTACGCGCCGTGTTGCGCCGGGCCGAAGGAAACCACACGCCGGTGGCCGCCGGCGCCGAAGCGCCCAAGACCGAAGCCTTGGTGCGCGGCAAGCTGGCGCTGGACCCCCAGCGCCATGAATGCACCTGGGACGGCAAGCCGGTGCGCCTGACCGTCACCGAATTTCTGATCTTGCAGGCGCTGGCGCAGCGCCCCGGCTTTGTCAAAAGCCGCGACAGCCTGATGGACGCGGCCTATGATGACCAGGTCTATGTCGATGACCGCACCATCGATAGCCACATCAAGCGGCTGCGCAAGAAGTTCAAGGTGGTGGCGGATGATTTCGACGCCATCGAGACGCTGTACGGCGTCGGTTACCGCTATCGCGAATAGTGCCCCACTTTTCCGCCCTCACTTGGCGCATCCTGGCCTTCAATGCGCTGGCGCTGATCGTGCTGACGGCCGGCGTCATCCTGGTGCAGGCCAGCGGGCGCGGCCTGATCGAGGAGCGGCTCACCTCCATCCACGAACAGGCCAACATCGTGGCCGGCACCCTGGCGGAATATGCCACCGAGCCTGAAACCCACACCCTGAAAGTCGCCGAAGCCGAACCCTTGCTGCGCCAGTTGATCGCGCCGACGCGCTTGCGGGGGCGGCTTTATCTGCCGGGTGGGCATCTGGCCATCGACACGCGCGACCTGCTGGCCCGCAATGTGGTGCAGACCGGCGAATTGCCGGCGCTGGACACCGCCAGCCAAGTCAAGGCCTGGTTCAAGCGGTTGTATGACGGGATCATGGGCGTGCGTCCCTTCGCCCGGCTGGAGCCCTATTCAGAAGGCGGTGAAGACGGGCACATCTACAGCGAAGTGGACAGCGCCCTGACCGGCGTCACCGCCACGGCGCAGCGGGTCGATGATCGCAACCGCCTTGTCCTGTCGGTGGCGGTGCCGATCCAGCGCTTCACCGCCATCTATGGCGTGCTGTTCCTGTCCACCGAAGGCGGCGACATTGACGACATATTGCGCCAGGAGCGCGCCACCCTGATCGAAGTGTTCATCGTGGCGCTGCTGGTGATGCTGTTTTCCTCGCTGTACCTGGCGGGCACCATCGCCGAACCGGTGAAGCGGCTGGCGGCGGCGGCGGACCGCGTGCGCTTCGGCCTGGGCGGACGCAGCGACATTCCCAATTTTCCCGAACGCACCGACGAGATCGGCGACCTGGCCGACAGTTTGCGTTCCATGACCGGTGGTCTGTACGACCGCATCGACGCCATCGAAAGCTTCGCCGCCGACGTGGCGCATGAACTGAAGAACCCCCTCACCTCGCTGGCCAGCGCGGTGGAGATGTTCTCCCGCGCCAAGGATGAGGAAAGCCGCGCGCAGCTTCTGGGCATCGTGCGCGGCGACATCAAGCGCATCGACCGGCTGATCACCGACATTTCCGACGCCTCGCGACTGGATGCGGAACTGTCGCGCGAGATCAAGGAGCCGGTGGCCCTGTCCCGGCTGCTGTCCACCATCATCGAGATCTACCGCATGACCGACAGCGGCGTGGACTTCGTGCTGAACGACCAGCTGCCGGCGAACGCCATCGCGCTGGGCAAGGATGAGCGGCTGGGCCAGGTGTTCCGCAACCTGGTCGACAATGCCGCGTCCTTTAGCCCGCCGCACGGCAAGGTGATCGTGACGGCGGTGCGCAACGACATTGTGGCGCGCATCACGGTGGAGGATGAAGGCCCCGGCATTCCGCCCGACAATCTGGAATCCATCTTCGAGCGCTTCTATACCGAGCGGCCGGGCGAGAATTTCGGCAGGAATTCGGGCCTGGGACTTTCCATCGCCCGCCAGATCATCGAAGGCGCCGGCGGGCGGATCTATGCGGAAAATCGCAGCCCCGATAATACCCAAGGCTCCGGCGCGCGGCTGATCGTGGAATTACCCCTGGCGCAACAACATGTCTGAACCCGAAAAAAACATCCATGCCAGCTGCGTCGCCATTGGCACCAAAGGCGTGCTGCTGCTGGGGCCGAGCGGAGCGGGAAAATCCGACCTGGCGCTCCGGCTGATCGATGACGGCGCACAGCTGGTGGCCGACGACCGCACCATCCTGTTTATCGACAAGGGCGTGCTGTGGGCCAAGGCGCCCGCGAGCATTCGCGGCCTGATCGAGATTCGCGGGGTGGGCATCGTCAAGACGCCGGCGCGCGCGCGCGTGAAGATCGCGCTGGTGGTAAAGCTGGGCAAGGAAGGGATGCGCCTGCCCGTTCACCGGCCCTGGAAAGCGCCGCTCAGGAACGCTGCGCAAGTGCCGCAGATCACCCTGGATGCCCATTATGCCTCCACACCGGCCAAAATACGCGCCGCTCTCAAGGCTTTTGCACAGGGCTTGTTTAGCGACACTTTTATCACCAAATAACCCTTCCCACGCTGGGCGTTTTTGCTACTGTCCCGCCGCCCGAAGGATTCCGCATGATTGGCATTGTTCTTGTTACCCACGGCCGCCTGGCCCAGGAATTCATTTCCGCGATGGAGCATATGGTGGGGCCGCAAACCCATCTGCGCGCCGTCTGCATCGGGCCCGAAGACGATATCGAGCGCCGCCAGCGCGAAATCGCGGCCGCCGCCAAGTCGGTGGACGTGGGCAATGGCGTGATCGTCGCCACCGACATGTTCGGCGGTACGCCCTGCAACCTGGCGCTGACCCTGCTGGAGCGCGGCAAGATCGAGGTGCTGGCCGGCGTCAATCTGCCCAGCCTGATCAAGCTGATCGACATCCGCAACAAGGTGCCGCTGGAGCAGGCGGTGAAAGACGCCATCGAGGCGGGGCGCAAATATATGCGGGCCGGAAGCGCCGACCTGGGATGACCACCCTTCACGCCAGCGCCAAGATCCTGAACAAGCGCGGGCTGCATGCCCGTGCCAGCGCCAAGATCGTGGAAGCCTCGGCGCGGTTCCAGTCCGAGATTCACATCATCAAGGACGGCCAGGCCGTCAACGGCCGCTCCATCATGGGATTGATGATGCTGGCAGCCTCCATCGGCTCCACTGTGATGGTCACCGCCGAAGGCCCGGATGCGCAGGAAGCGCTGACCGCGATGCTGGCACTTATCGAA
The DNA here is from genome assembly GCA_947373775.1 of Alphaproteobacteria bacterium. The sequence goes on along the minus strand of CANBZE010000061.1, from coordinate 3,866 downwards.
GCTAAGTTCGGCGAGGAATGATTTTGGCAACTGCGTTGCCAAAATCATTGCCAAGCGCAAAGTAGCGGCAGCGTAGACTTTGCGCGCAGCAGTCTTTCAGGCAACCCACCAATGACCACCTCCATCGCCGCGCCAGTCCTGTTCGCGGCGATGCTGCATGCGTCCTGGAACGCGATGCTGAAAGGCGGCCGCGACGGCTTCTGGGGCATGACGGTGATGGGGATCGCCACATCCCTCGCCTGCGCCGCCGCGCTGCCTTTCCTGCCCCTGCCCGCCCGCGCCAGCTGGCCCTATATCGCCGGCTCCGCCCTGCTGCATGTCGGCTACAACGCTTTTTTGGTCCGCGCCTATCGCCGCGGCGACTTCGGCAGCGCGTACCCAATCGCGCGCGGTTCCTCGCCGCTTCTGGTGACCTTGGGGGCTGCGCTGGCCGCACAGGAGGTGCCGACGCTTATCGGCATGGCGGGAATCGTGCTGGTCAGCATCGGCATCATCTCGCTGGCGTTCCGGGGCCGCCAATTGCCGGAGACCGGTATCTTTTATGCGCTGGGTACCGGCTTCTTCATTGCCGCCTATAGCGTGACCGACGGCATCGGCGGGCGGCTTTCGGGAAGCGCGGTGTCCTACACCTTGTGGATGTGCGTGATATGGGGCGCCACCGCCCTGCCGCTTTATAAATTCCGGCGGCCTGGCGCCGCGATCTGGCAGGGAACGCGCGCCACGGGCCTGGCGGCGCTGGGCGGGGTGGTTTCGGTGCTGGCTTATGGCATCGTCATCTTCGCCATGACAGTCGCGCCGATGGGCTCGGTGTCGGCCTTGCGCGAAACCAGCGTGTTGTTCGCGGTGCTGCTGGGGCGCATATTCTTCGGCGAAAAGCTGACAGCCCGCCGGATCGTTTCGGTGCTGGTGATCGCGGCGGGAGCGCTGTGCCTGGAATGATCAAGAAATTCGCGCTGGCGATCCTGGCGCTGCTGGCCACATTGTCCCTTGCTGGCTCTTTGGCCGGTGCGCAAACTGTGGGGCCGTCGGTTCCCATTGGCAATTTCGCGCATCCCGCGCTGTGGCACATCCAGGGCGAAGCCGGGCAGGTCTATCTGCTGGGCGCGGTGCATGTGCTGCCGCCCAACATGGAGTGGCACACCGGTCCTATTCGCATCGCCCTGTCGCGCGCCGATGTCTTTGTATTCGAGGTGCCTGAGGACGCCTCGGCGGTCAGCGAACTGCATGACCTGATCCAGAAGAACGGCTTCCTGCCGCCGGACCAGAAGCTGCGCGATCTGCTGCATCCCAAATTCCAGGCGGACTATGACGCGGCAGTGAAATCGTCCGGGCTGGACGCTGCCAGCGTGGAGCGCGAGCGGCCCTGGCTGGCCGGCATCCAGCTGATGTTCGCCCAGATCAGCAAGCTGCACTATGCCTCCAGCAACGGCGTGGACAGCGTGCTGATGGAGAGCGCCGTGCGAAACCACAAACCCGTCCGCTATTTCGAAACCATTGCCGACCAGTTCGCGCTTCTGGCGCCGGAAGACCGCGCGCTGGAGCTGGAAGAATTCGAGTCCGGCCTTGCGGACCTGCGCGACGTCTCGGCCGGAATCCGGCCGATGGTCACCGCCTGGGCCAATGGCGACCAGGCCAAGCTGGACGAATTGATCAACGGCGACCTCGACCAGTTTCCCAAGGCGCGCAAGCTGCTGCTGGACGACCGCAACCTGCGCTGGGCGCCCCAGATCGAAGCCATGCTGAAGGAGAAGCACATCTTCTTCATCACGGTGGGCGCTGGCCATTTGACCGGACCGAAAGGCGTGCCGGCGTTGTTGCGCAAGGCGGGATATACCGTCGAAGGCCCCTGAAACGCGGCACAAAATCAAGCGTTTCCGCGCCCTGCATCATCATATGCACATTTCTTTATATGTTCCTTGCCCCGCCCTGTTCCGGCTGCTATAGGCACGCCCGAAATCCACGGGAATCGTTTCATGGCCGCTTTCAGCGACTACATCGTCAAGGACATCACCCTGGCCGACTGGGGCCGCAAGGAACTGAACATCGCCGAGATCGAGATGCCGGGCCTGATGGCCACGCGCGCCGAATACGGCAAGGCACAGCCGCTCAAGGGCGCGCGCATCGCCGGCTCGCTGCACATGACCATCCAGACCGCCGTGCTGATCGAGACCCTGAAGGCGCTGGGCGCCGACATCCGCTGGGTGTCGTGCAACATCTATTCGACCCAGGACCATGCCGCCGCGGCCATCGCCGCCGCCGGCATCCCGGTGTTCGCCGTCAAGGGCGAGAGCCTGAAGGATTACTGGGACTACACCGCCAAGCTGTTCGAATGGCATGGCGGCGGCTATCCCAACATGATCCTGGATGATGGCGGCGACGCCACCATGCTGGTGCATCACGGGTTGCGCGCCGAAAAGGGCGATGTGGCCTTTTTGGAAAAGCCGGAAAATGAAGAAGAAGAAGTCTTCTATGCGCTGATCAAGCGGCTGCTGAAGGAAAAGCCCAAGGGCTGGTTCGCCGAGATCGCCGCCAACATCAAGGGCGTGTCGGAAGAAACCACCACCGGCGTGCATCGCCTGTACCTGATGGAAAAGGACGGCAAGCTGCTGTTCCCCGCCATCAACGTCAACGACAGCGTCACCAAGTCCAAGTTCGACAATCTGTATGGCTGCCGCGAGTCGCTGGTGGACGGCATCCGCCGCGGCACCGACGTGATGATGTCGGGCAAGGTCGCCATGGTCGCCGGCTTCGGCGATGTTGGCAAAGGCTCGGCCGCGTCGCTGCGCAATGCCGGCTGCCGCGTCATGATCTCGGAAATCGATCCGATCTGCGCTCTGCAGGCCGCCATGGAAGGCTATGAAGTCGTCACCATGGAGATGGCGGCGCCCAAGGCCGACATCTTTGTCACCGCCACCGGCAATGTCGACGTCATCACCATCGAGCATATGCGGGCCATGAAGGACCGCGCCATCGTCTGCAACATCGGCCACTTCGACAGCGAGATCCAGATCGCCGCCACCAAGAACTTGAAGTGGCACAACATCAAGCCGCAGGTGGACGAGATCGAATTCCCCGACGGCAAGCGCATCATCATGCTGTCGGAAGGCCGCCTGGTGAATCTGGGCAACGCCATGGGCCATCCCAGCTTCGTGATGTCGGCCAGCTTTACCAACCAGACCCTGGCGCAGATTGAGCTGTGGCAGAACACCGGCAAGTACGAGAAGAAGGTCTATGTCCTGCCCAAGGTGCTGGATGAGAAGGTCGCCCGCCTCCACCTGGGCAAGGTCGGCGCCACGCTGACCGAGCTGTCCACCAAGCAGTCGGACTACATCACCATCCCCAAGGCCGGCCCGTACAAGCCGGACACGTATCGGTATTGATCGGCGGCATTCGCCGCCGGGGCCGCTACTGATCGTCATTTCCTGACGACGAAGAGGCGCGCTGCACCGCAGCGCGCCTCTTCGTTTGGGACAAGTCCCGGCCGCTCGCTGGGCTCGCGGCGTTCGTTGCTCTCGCATGTCCACCGGACATGCTCGCCCACCCCGCTTACGCGGGGCGGACCGCGCCTCACCGTTAACTTTTTGATTTGACTCACAAAATATCCACAGCCGCAAAATATGGGCCTGTGAGCCGCATCTCGTTTTTAGGAATTTATTAACCACAATACCTAGTCGGAGTCAGACTCGTTAGCTATCTTGTTGATTCCAAAGTGATTCGCCCAAAAGGCGGAGTGTTAACGGGGGCTGGCGGATGCGTCCCAAAGTGGGACAGGGCAGAAGGCCGGGGGCATTCGGACGGGTCTGGCAGGGTCTCCTGCTGGGTTCCGCGCCTTTCGCCCTCCTGCCCCAGCCTGCCTTCGCCGCCGA
>CANBZE010000060.1 GCA_947373775.1 Alphaproteobacteria bacterium | reverse complement strand
CGGAATGTCCGCTTTGGGTCAGGAGGGGCCATTTCGCCCTGTTCAGCCCAATGTCCGCTTTTCTCCAGAGCGGACATTCAGCCCCGGTCAGCCGAATGTCTGCTTTGCGCCAAAAGCGGACATTCTCGTCCCATCGGCAGGCCAACGACCACCTCTGCCCAGGACGCGTGCTAATCGCTTTTTGCCATTCCCGCGGTCTCTGGATTGGGTGGCATCAATGCAATAGTCTTTGTGTCAAGCTGCAAGAGACATTCCTCGGGCCAGCGGGAGGGCGGGTCATGCAAAATGACAAGAGAAACCTGTTACGCAATATCGTGGCGGGACTGGGATTGGGAGCCGTAACGGCGGCGAGCCGAACCTCCCCGGCATCGGCCTTGGAGACGAGTTCGCCAGTGCTCGAACCGCAAGACCGCTGGCTGGACGAACTGGGCCGCCGCCACAGGCAAGTCTTCGATACAATTTCGTCAGAGGGCGTGGCTCGCGCCCTGACATTTGCCCACACCTTTTATGCAGCCAACCGAGACGGATATGGCATCCAACCAGACGAGCTCGGCGTTTTGATGATCTTTCGCGCCGGGTCCACGGCGTTCGGCTTCAACGACAATATCTGGACGAAATACAGCGGCCCTTTTGCCAAGCGGTACAAGCTTGTCGACCCTGTTACAAAGTCGGCACCGGTCGTCAATATCTACAATGCCGCGGAGAAGGCCGCGTTGCTGCCCACCAACGGGCTGACATTGGATGGCCTGGGCAAGTTGGGCGGCCAGTTTGCGATATGCTCCGTCGCCTCGCGAAAGCTTGCTGAGGCCGTGGCGGAAGAAACGGGAGGCAGTGGCGACGCGATCTTCGCGGAACTGCGCGCCAACACCGTGCAGCACGCCCGGATGGTGCCGGCGGGCATCATCGCCGTTAACCGGGCTCAGGAGCACAAGTACGCTCTTTGTTATACAGCATGACGGCAACCCGTGCGGAATCTCAGTCCGCAACCAGAGCGAATTTCATCAGGCCGGTATTGCCGTTGGACGGATCATACGCATAGACATCCAGAGTGTAGCGGCCCGGCTCGGAGATCGCGATTTCGCCGTCAAATGTGCTGGGCTGGCCCGCATAGGCAAGAGATGCAGGCGGGCGGATTTTTGTTCCGCTTTCGAGAATGGTGGCGATCTCAAATTTGTTGGCATCCCAGATTCCGCCAGGCGTGATCGGGCAACCGCATTGCATTGTGACCCTTACCTTGAGGGGTATCCTGATTTCCTTGCCGCCGAGATGCACCCGTGCCGGCAGGGGCTCGCGAAGGCTGATGGCAAAGCCGGGTAGTTCCAGCACCCAACCGTCGCTGCCAGCGATAGCCTTTCCTGGCAGCACCCACTGGGTGGAGGAAACAGTGACCGCGCCTTCGCCCAGCATCATAGGCCCGGTGGCTGTTGCCGTGATTTTTCGCGGCCTCTGAATGTCTATGGTGGTCGTGAATTTTGCCGACGTCTCATCGGAAAGGGTTTCCCGCCTTGCGTGGCCGCTGGTCATGATTTTGGGCGTGTTGCCTGTGCCACCCGATGTCACGCCTTGCGCGAGAATCTCCCCGGTGTCGGCATCACGCAGGATAACCTTGGCCCCGCCTGTCTCCGTTCCAATGAATTTGGCGTCTTTCGCCAGGACGCGAATTACGATGTCGGTTGGCTCTGCTTTTGCGGTTTGCGTCCAGGCGGCGCAAATGAGTCCGGCCACCATGATGCTGATAATTCGCATGGATTTCTTCCTTTGGGCTGTTAATGCCGAATTGTATTTGGTGCCCCAAAATAACGCTTCAGGATAGCACGGCTTGCTCGATTCCGTACACGCTCTTATGGTTCGGCTCAGATCCGCGATGGGGGTTCGATTGGACATTATCCGCAGGGTCGTGCCGTTGGCATTGACCGCCATGATTTCGCTTTGCCCCGGCGCCTTGGCCCAGACGTCATTGGCGCCGGCCTGGCCGCGGCCCGATCCCTCCGCGCTCCCCCAGGGCCAATGGAAAGATGCCGTACTGTACGGCCGAAAACTGATCGTTGAGACCTACAGCGTCGTTGGACCCGCCGTTCCCAACAAGGCCATGCGCTTCGCTGGGGCCAACCTCTCCTGCCAGAATTGCCACCTGAATGCCGGGACACAGCAATTCGGCTTGCCGCTCATAGGCGTATTCGGCCTTTATCCCGCCTATATGGGGCGTGAAGATCAGGTCCGGACACTGGAGGAGCGCATCAACGGCTGCTTTGAACGCAGCATGAATGGCCGCGCGCTGCCGGTTGGCGGCAGGGAAATGAAAGCATTGCTCGCCTACATTCAGTTCCTGAGTGTTGGCGTGCCGGTAGCGATACCCCTTAAGGGCCGCGGGACGCCCGCATTACCGCTGATGGCGCGCGCCGCCGATCCGAAGCGCGGAGCCGATGTCTATCAACACAACTGCGCGGTCTGCCATCAGGCTGATGGCCAGGGGCAGCGCAATGGCGTGGCGGGCGATGCAAAGGGATACAAGTACCCGCCTCTTTGGGGACCAGATAGTTTCAATGACGGCGCCGGCATGCACCGTCTCATGGCATCCGCCAGCTTTGTTCACGCCAATATGCCCATCGGCACAACGTTCCATGCTCCGGCGATCTCGAACGAGGAGGCCTGGGACGTGGCGGCGTACGTCAACAGCCGGCCGCGTCCAAAAAGGGCAAATCTAGATCGGGATTACCCAGATCGCGCACGCAAACCGGTGGATGCTCCCTTTCCGCCGTTTGCCGACAAATTTCCGGTCGTTCAGCACCGGCTGGGTCCATTTCAGCCGCTCATGGATGTCCAGAAAACGCACTAGCTCAGTCGTTGCCCATTGGGTCAGGAGCGGTCATCCAGCCAATGGCTGTTTTGCGTAAAAAGCGGAAGTTGCCCTGTGCAACTGGAGAAATGGCCCAGTGTTCACCGCAGGATTCCGGCTGATGATTTCCACAAGACAAAGGCAGCTACAAAAATCACTGCGACCGCAAAACTTTTCGACAGCACACCGCGCTTTTCCGAAAGCCGGACGGACAATTTTACCCCAGCCAGCCCTCCAGCGATGCCGCCCAGAACAAAAATTCCGGCCACCCGCCAGTCCACCAGCCCGGCCACCGCATAAGTGGTTGCGGTAGTCAGGCCGAAGACGCCGACCGAAACCAGCGATGATCCCACTGCATTGATAGTTGCCATTCCGCTGCCCAGCATGATCGCGGGCACAATCAGAAAGCCGCCGCCGATTCCGAAGAAGCCAGACAGGAAACCCACCACCAGGCCCGCTCCCACCAGGCGCAGGGCAATGCCACGGTCGATATGGACCTGCGGATTTCCGCCGGCTGCGCGGCGGCCAAACATGCCAGCGGCCACGGCCAGCATCACCAGCCCGAACAAAAATAGCAGGTGCTGGCCGTCGACATGCCGCCCCAGAAATGCACCCAGCGCCGCACCCGCGATGCCCGCAAGAGCAAACACGATGGCACAGGGCCATTTCACTGTTCCGGCACGTGCGTGCGAAATCAGATTGGCAAAGGCATTGACCGACACGGCAAGCGCGCTGGTGCCGATGGCGACGTGCGTGTCCTTTAGTCCCACGACATAGACCAGCAGCGGCACCGCCAGGATCGAACCGCCGCCCCCCAGCAAGCCTAGCGCGAAGCCCACGAGGGTGCCTGAACCAAAGGAAAGCAGCTCGCCCATCAGGCAGAGAGCCGGTTCCACGGCATCAACCCCAGGACCCTGGCCATTCCGCACCAGCCCGAGATTCCGGCAAAGACCAGGCCAGTGCCGACAAAGGCTGACAGGCCAAGAAATAGCGGCGATACCAACCACGCCAGTAGCAGTCCCGTCAGTATCAGCAGTCCCGCTGCGATCTGTACCTGTCGTTGAAGTTCGATGGGCTTGGTGCGGTCGATGCTGGTGGCATGGCCGGCGGCCTTCCAGCCCGAAAGTCCGCCTTCCAGGATATAGGCTTCCGGCACGCCGCAGGTGCGCAGGCGGTCTGCATTGTCGGCTGTGCGTCTGCCTCCCTGACAGTGGAAGATCAGTGCGGGCGCATTGGCGCCGCCTAGCGCCGACAGAGCCTGTGCATCAAATGCGGATAGCGGATGCAACCGCGCGCCGGGGATCGCTTCGCGTGCATGCTCCATTGGCTCGCGGATATCGACCAGAATGGCCGAGCCGTTTGCCAGACGGCGTTTGGCCTCGACGGGGCTGATGGTGGGAAGGCTCATGCTGATTACCTCTTGCAATAGATGTCATGTAGAACGCCCAGGATGCGGGCCGCGTTGGGATCGGCGATGCGGTAAAAGATCGACTGGCCTTCGCGGCGGGTCGTCACCAGGCCTTCCGCGCGCAGCTTGGCCAGATGCTGCGAGAGGGCCGACTGGCTAAGGCCGGAACGCTGCACCAGCTCGCCCGCCATGCGCTCACCCCCTACCAGGTCGCATAAGACCCGCAGCCGCGCCTCATGAGACAGGGCCGCCATCATGGCAGCAGCCTCGCCCGCGTGTTTGCGCATCGCCTTCAAGTCCTTGGTCGAAATCGCGGCCATCTGTCCTGTGCTCTTAGCTTGATATATCAGTTTTAACTAATATATAGTCAAGCAGCAAGGGGGTACAAGCTATGAAACCCGAGATTCAGTCGTTTTTCGACGAGCAGACCTTTACGGTCACCTATCTGGTGAGCGATCCGACGACGCGCCACGCCGTCATAATCGACCCTGTGCTGGACTTCGATCCCAAAACTGCGCGAACGACCACGCGCTCTGCCGACCAGGTCCTCTCAGCCGTGAAGGATGGCGGACTGACTGTCGATTGGGTCCTCGAAACGCATGCTCATGCCGATCATCTGTCGGCAGCAATCTATCTCAAGTCCGCCACGGGCGCGAAGGTCGCGATTGGCGAACATATCAAGGACGTGCAAAAGATTTTTGCACCGATCTTCGATGCGAAGGACGTAAAAGGAGATGGTGCGCAATTCGACCGCCTCCTTAAGAATGGCGAAGCACTCTCAGCAGGCGGGCTTACAATCGAGGTGTTGAGCACGCCAGGCCATACTCCGGGTTGTGTCAGCTACAAAGTCGATGACAATGTCTTTGTCGGCGACACCTTGTTCATGCCGGACTATGGTACCGCCAGAACAGATTTTCCCGGCGGTGATGCCCACATGCTGTATCACTCAATTAAGCGCATCCTGTCGCTTCCGCCCGATACGCATCTGTGGATGTGCCACGACTACAAGCCAGCTGGCCGTGACGGTTATCTTTGGCACTCCACCGTCAGCGAGCAGCGGGCTCACAACGTGCACATTCATGATGGGATAGCGGAAGAGCAGTTCGTGGCAACCCGTGTTGCGCGAGACAAGACGCTGGCAGCGCCCGTTCTTTTACTGCCTTCCATCCAGGTGAACATTAGAGCGGGACAGATGCCGCCCAAGGACCCGAACGGCCAAGTCTATCTCAGGCTTCCCGTAAACCGGCTCTGAGTGCGTTTGTGCCGGTAATGTCGTCAAGGCAGCTATCCCGTCAATGTCCGCTTTGGGTCAAAAGCGGACATTCCCAATGCTTCGCTGGGGCGCCGGCCCATCAGCGCGGCACCGTCGCTCCGGCATTCATCGCCAGGTTACCGCCGTCCATGGGAATCAAAGCGCCGGTCATCCAGCTTGACGCATCCGAAGCCAGCAACACGGCAAGTCCCTTGATGTCATCGGGCTCACCCATGCGCCCTCGCGGAAGGCCTCTGAGGAACAGGTCGCGCAAGCCTGGGTCGGTGACCATGCGCCGTTCGAGGCCGGGGTTGATGACCTGGGCCGGCAGGATCGCATTGACACGCACGCCGCGGCCCGACCATTCGGTCGAGAGCTCGCGCGTCATCTGGGCAACGGCGCCCATCGCCATGACATAGGCGATATGACCGCGGCCCATTCCTGTCAGGCTGGCGATAGAGCCGATATTGACGATGCTGCCGCGTCCGACTGCCAGCATCCTGCGTCCCGCCTCCTGGCAGGCGCAGAACCGGCCAAAGACGATGTTTCGCCAGGTCTGCTCCACCGCTTCCAGCGGGATGTCCTCCGGCGGGCCCAGCACGGCTTCGCCGGCGACAGTGCCCAGAAAATCGATCCGCCCGAACTCGCGATCGAGCTGGGCGAAGATGGCGCGGATTTGTTCGGGCTCGGAAACGTCGCAGGTCACCACTACGGCGCGGCGTCCCAGCTTCTGAATGTCTCCCGCGGTCTTTTCCAGCCCGGCAATGCTGCGGCCCGCCAGCATCAGGTCGGCGCCCGCCTCGGCCAGCGCGATGGCCATGGCGCGGCCCATGCCGCTGCCGGCGCCGGATACCAGCGCCACCCGTCCGGAAAGATCAAACATCGACGGGCTCATGAAGCCAGAAACCCCGCGACATGTTCCTTATCGCTCTTGGCCCGATACAGCAGAACAAACAGCACCGCGCAGATCAAGGTAATGGCGGCCGATATCAGGATGGCCGGCGTGAAGGAATTGAAGCGCTGGAAGACCACGCCCATGAGAATGGGCGAGCCGATGCCGCCGACATTGCCGACAAAGTTGACAAAGCCGCTGGCGAAGCCCGCGCCCCGGGGACCCGACAGCTCCGCCGGGATCGACCACATCGGTCCCAGGATCGACATCACAAAAGCATAGCCTAGCGACATGGCGGTCACTGATGCATAAAGGTTCGAGACATATGGCGTGACGACCAGTGCGGCGGTGCCCAGGACAAGCCCGGAAAATATGACCCTGCGGCGCGCCGTGGCGGAATCCATGCCGCCATCGGTCAGCGCGCGCACCAGCCGGCCGGCGCCCAGCACGGTGATGATGGCGAAGATGTAGGGCTCCATCGCCATCACGCCCATCTGTTTCAGCGACATGTGATACTGGTCGGTGAGATAGGTGGGATACCAGGTCAGGAACATGAAGTTGATGAAATCCAGCCCGAAATTCGCCATCCCGACCGCCCACAGCGAGGGCCGGCCCAGCAGCATGCGAATGAAGCCGGGCGGCAAGGGGGCATGGTCTGTTGCGACCTGGTCATGGCGAATCCAGGCCAGTTCCTCAGGCGAGACGCGCGGATCGTCGGCGGGATCGTCCTTGGTGTAGATATAGAAGAACGTTCCAAGCAGTCCGGCGATCAGGCCGGTGACGATGAAAGCCGCCTTCCAGCCCCAGAAGGCGATGATGAAGGCGACAATGGGCGGCGCCACGGCCGCACCGATGACCAGTCCCAGAGTCTGCAGCGACATGGCCTGGGCATATTCGATGCGCGGGAACCACCGGCTCATCAGCACCGACGCAGCCGGCCAGGTGACGGCCTCGGCAATGCCGAACGGAATGCGAAACAGAACCAGCGCGGCAAAGGATGTTGCCAGGGTGGTCAGGGCCAGAAGGATGCACCACGCCCACAAGGCGTAGAGATATGTCATGCGCGGGCGCAGCCATGACGCGAACAGCCCGGCGGGGATCTGGGCCAGCGCATACGACCAGGAAAAGGCGCTCAAAACCACACCGAGCTGGGTCGGAGAAAGGTTCAGCTCTTTGCGCAGCACCGGCGCAGCGACGGAGAGATTGGTCCTGTCCAGATAACTCACGGTTGCGATCAGAAAGACCGCAAACATGACCTTCCAGCGGATATTGGTCCGGACGGCGTTCATGGTGTGCTTTATCCCTGCCTGTTATGGCGCGTTGGCTGCTTCGGCCATCTTGTCCACCGCCCTCTGAAAGGCGCCTTTACGGGCTTCGCGCGCCGCGGCCTGGGCGGCGGCATCGCCCACCGGAGTCTGATTCCACATCAGGGTGTAGACGATCCGGGAATGGGTGGCGTCCACCGCCTCGACCGCCATGGTGCCGTGATAGAAGATCGGCGTGTAGGGCTGGGCGTAGGTGTAAGACAATGGCGTGCGCGCCACCGCGATTTCCACCGTCGGCGTGGTGCCGACCATCACGGTGCGCACCGAGCCTACCTCACCCGTGCCCGAATTGATGGTGCAGCCCTTCAGACGATCCAGAAAACGCAAGATGGAGCACCAGTCGTT